>SHNC01000042.1 GCA_004295105.1 Betaproteobacteria bacterium
CCCGCGAAGACGACCGCGCCGGCGCCTCGCTTTCCGGGGTGACTTCCGCCTGCATCTCTTCGATCGTGATCGCCATGTCCTTCGTCCCCTCCCGAGTCGCCCCTCAACGGATGCCGATGACGAAATCGGCTTCCGCCCCGACGTCCACCTTCAGGCCGCTGCTGCCGTCGTCGACGAGGCGCCCACCCGCGGCAACCGAACCTCTGTGGGAACTTGAAACCGCCGACTGCAACAACTGGCTGGTGGACAGGGTGTGGGTCGACACGGTCGTCTCGCTGCGCAGACCGGAAAACCCCGCACTGGCGCTCGCACCGACGGCAACGCCGCCCGCGCGCCCCCCCGCGACGGAAAGACCGCCCCCCGCCGAAAGCCCCGCCGCCGCGCCGATGCCGACACCGACCGACACTCCCGCACTGGCGCCGACCCCAAGGCCCGCTCCGGCACCGGCGCCTATTCCTGCACCTATTCCTGCACCTATTCCTCCACCTATTCCTCCACCTATTCCTCCACCTATTCCTCCACCTATTCCCGCACTTATTCCTGCGCCACCCCCTGCAGCGAAAGCCGCTGCTGGCAACAGGTTGGCATTACCGGCCGCACTGGCACTCGCGCCGACACTGGCGCCGAATCCGGCACCGGCCGACGCCCCCGCGGAAAACCCCGCGCCCGCCGAAGCGCCGATACCGGCCGAAAAACCCGCCCCCACCGAGGCGCCGGCGGAGAAGCCCACGCTGGCCGAGGCGCCGACCGCCAGCCCGCCGCCGGCGCCGAAGCGCAGGCTGGCTGCGCCGTTGGCCCCCGCGATGGCGCGTGCTGCGCGCGGCGCGCCGAGCGAGTTGGCCAGGCCCTGGGGGCTGCCGACCGGACCGCCGTCATCCGGCACGACCACGGCCTCGGGTGCAAGGTTGTCGTCGACGCTGGCCTTCCGGTCGCTGGTGCCGATGTCGAACACCTTCTCCTGGTTGGCCAACGTCAGGTTGATCGACGAACGCAGCGGCAGCCCACCGGCGGCGAAGAAGTCGATGGTCTCCTTGTACTGCTCCACCAGGCCGGTAAAGGAATAGGCCCCCCAGGAGAACTTCACCGTCGGCGGCACGAACTTGCTGCTGCCCTCGGCGATCGGCTGCAGCAACTGAGCCATCTGCTTGGTCACCACGCGCACGTCCGTACCGCTGCCCGTGGTGTCGAAGACCAGATCCATCGTCAGCTTGGCCGAGGTCTGGCTGACGTATTGCTTCTTCTTCGCGCCCTGCCCTTCCTCCTTCAGCGTGTTGCTGATCTGGTACTGCAGGCTGGCGGGATTGAAATGGACATCCACCTTGATCTTCGGGCCGGTCAGGCTCTCGAAGGTGGCCGGCGTGTCGGCGAGGTCTTCGGGCAGTTCGGGCATCTTCAGCCTCCACTCACCGGCAGCAGCACCAGGCCTTCATGCGCCAGGTGCAGTTCCTCGATGCCGACCTCGTTGCCCTTGGCGTTGAGGTCCGCCGCCTTGAACTTCACCGGCATCGCGCGACGCAGCGCCCAGCGCACCACCGCCTCGTCGCGCGCATTGCGCATCTCGATCTCCACCATCAGGCGGTATGCATAGGCGCCGCCGCCGACCATGCTGAACCAGTTCCACAGGTCGCGCGTCTGCGTCATGCCGCGCTTGAGCACCACCGTGGCGAAGGTCACCGGGCCCGCGCGCTGCGCGGCACCATAGTTCGACCCGCCGACCTTGATCACCTTCGGCTCCATGGTCGCCTCCAGCCCGGTGCACTCGGAAAAGGCCCCTTGACAGATCGGCACGGCCGTCGTGCTCGCGGGCGCATGACCGAGCGCCTGCTTGCGAAAACTGACGTGAAAGCGGAAGACGTGCAGCGGGGCATAATCCAGCCGCTCCTTCTCTTCCTGGGTGAGGGGGTCGGCCATCACGCCACCTCTCGCGCCGGCAGCGCCACGCCACCGCCGATCAACTCGAGCACCACGGTGATGCGCTCCACCGACGAGACCGGCAGCACCGCGATCTCGGCGCGCACGCGGCCGTTGTCGAGGTCGTTCTGACTCATCGTGCTGCGATCGCAGCGCACCGTGAAGGCCTCCTCTGCACTGGCGCCGCCGAGCGCCCCCTCGCGCCAGAAGGCGAGCAGGGTCTGCTCGAGGCTGCGCCGTACATCGCTCCACAACGCGGGACCATTGGCCTCGAACAGCGCCGACTCACCGGCGCGTCGAGCGGCACGCAGGATGGCGCCGAGCAGGCGCGCGACACCGCCCGACCGCCAGGGCTCGACGTCGGAACTGCTCACATCGGACCGCAGGGCCCAGCCGTCGGCACCTGGCGCCACCACGCACGCCCGCTCGGCGAGCCGATCGGACGGCGACTCGGCGACACCGCTCCAGCTCAGGACGGGTTCGCTGCCATAGACCGTCGGCAACGGCGTGCCCGCGACCGAACGGAATGTTCCGCGCGACAGGGCGTTGCGCGCCAGCAGACCGGTGAGCAGGCCGTCGGGCGGTTCCAGCAGCGACGGCAGGTCGCTGCTGTGCCGCGTCTTGACCCACGGCCAGCCGAACTGAACGAATGCCGCCTCGGGCCGTCCCCGCGGATCATCATCGACGCCGGCCTGAAGGATGCCGGCACGCTCGAGCCAGGCGGCAAAGTCGGCCTGCGCCCACACCGTGCCCGACACCGCGATGCTGCGCACGTCAGCGCGCGGCAGCGGCAAGGCGGCAACGAATTGCATCTCGCGGTGGTGGCGTGCGAACCGTGCCCCCGCGGCGGCGATCGCGTTGCGCCAGGCGTAGAAGCCGGCCTCGTCGCAGCGTGGGGGCGCGAGGTCGCGCAGGCCAACGTCCTCCTCGACGCGGTGCTCGCCGCCATCGGTGCATTCGACGAACACCTCGGGCGAAGAAGGGGGCTCGATCGCCACATCCACTGTTTCGCCATCGGCCGCACACACATCGGCGAGGTCGGGCATCGCGACCAGCGCCACGTCCGGCAGGCCGAAGAGGTGGCCCAGCCCCCGCCAGGTGGTGGGATCGACCGCCGTCGACTCCGGCGCGAGCAGGGTCGCAAGTCTGTTGTCGCGGGCGCCTGCGCGGGCGCCGCCCGCCTCGAGGACAGGCCAGGGATCGCCGGTCCGCACGATCACCGCGCGACGACCGCCGTGGCCGAAGAAGCTGCGTACTGCGGCACCGAGATAGGTCGAGCACCGCCGCGAGCTGTCCGCCCTCACCGGCCGCGCATCCCAGGCGAACAACGCATCGAATGCCGCCCAGCTTTCCACCACGACCGGCACCTGCAAGAGCGCCTCGATTTCGCCGCTGTCCGTGCGCCACGGGCCGGGGACCCAGCCCCGCGCAGCCGATGTGTCGCGCACCAGCCAGCGCTGCGCGGCGAGGTCGTCGATGACGCTCGCCGGCAAGGCACCGGGCCGCCGCGCGACGTAGCCGATGAAACAGGCGACGTCGACCCGATTCGGATCCGGGCGCAGCGGCGGGGCGGCAGTCTCGAAGCGCAGGCCGTACATGGCAGGGTCGCTGAAGCGTGTCGGTTTCAGGTCCGGGTTGCGGTGCACTCGGCCTCAGGCCTGGATCTCGAAGCCTTCGGCCGACAACACGATCTCTTCCATCGCCACGTCGGTGCCACCCTTCCCGGCCAACGTCGGGCCGGTGTACTTCATCGGGATGCAGCCGCGCAGCACCCAGGTCCGCACCGGCTTGCGTGCCTCGTCCATCAGCGTGATGGCCACCGTCTTCTGCGCGGCGGGGCCGTCGGTGCGGGTCTGCTGGATCCAGGCCCACAGGCTGTCGAAGTTGACGATGCCGCGCTTGCACGTCACGTCGCTGACCTTGTGCACGCCGGCCACCTTGCGCACGTGGTTTTCCTTGTCGTTGCCGGAGCGATACTCGGCGACCGTCACTTCGGTGCCGATGCCCGACACGTCGGAAAAGCCGCCGAATTCCTCGCCACCATCGAAGTTGACGACGAAGTTGAAGGCGCCGTAGGGCGTGATGCGTTCAGCCATGATTCAGTCCCCCTCGCTCAGGCACTGGCATCGGCGGTCTTCTGGCCGATGCGGAAGATGACGAATTCGGCCGGCTTGATCACCGCCACGCCGATCAGGCATACCAGCCGACCGTTGTCCAGGTCGTTCTGGGTCATGGTGCTGCGATCGCAACGCACGAAGTACGCTTCCTCGGTCTTGGTGCCGAGCAGCGCGCCGTTGCGCCATTCGTTGTAAAGGAAGTCGGAAATCGTCTGCCGCACGTTGGCCCAAAGGCGCTCGCCGTTGGGTTCGAACACCGCCCATTGCGTGCCGCGGTCGATGGACGACTCCAGGTAATTGAAGTAACGCCGCACGTTGACGTACTTCCACTCCGGATCGGACGAGGCCAGACGCGCGCCCCATACGCGGAAGCCGCGTCCGGAGAGGTAGCGCAGGCAATTCACGCCGATCGGGTTGAGCATCTCCTGCTGGGCGAAATTGATGTCCAGCTCGAAGCGCAGCGCCCCCCGCACCACCTCGTTGGCTGGCGCCTTCCACACGCCGCGCTCGATGTCGTTGCGTGCGTAGATGCCGCACACGAAGCCTGAGGGCGGAAGCGCGAGCTCGCGCGGGATATCCTCGCGCCCCGGACGCGCCAGCGGGTTTGGCACCACGACCCAGGGGTAATACACCGCCGCGTAGCGCGAATCGATCAGCCCGCGCAGCGTGCGCGCCTGCCCGGGAATCTGTGCCGGCGGCAGGTCCAGCACCGCGATGCGATAGGCGCGGCGCGCCTCGGCATGCGAGATCAGCAGGTTATTCACTGCCTGCGCGTCGCCATAGGCCGAGGCACCCGGCGCGGCGACGATGGACACGTCTTCGAGGCTGGCCAGTTCGCCCAGCGCCAGGGCGTAGTCGCTCGAGCCCGGTGCCGCGCCGTCGGCACCGTCGGCCAGCGCGAAGCTGCGCTCCAGTTCGCCTGCGGCATTGGCGGTCGCCCCCGAGAACAATGCATTGCGTAGTTCGAGCGCGCTGACGTTGCCGCCGATGGTGATCGCGAACATGTTCTGCAAGTGATCGGCGCGCCGCGCCGGCGCCGGCGACATCACGTGGCCGACCCAGGCGGGGTGGGTGCGATCGAAGCCCATGCCGTCGAAGCTGAGGTTCTCGCCATCGGCATCGATGGCCACCACCAGCAGCGTGACGATGCGCGGCGTGTCGGCGGCGAGCGTCGCGGCGACCTCGGCAGCGCCGGCGGGATTGGCCGCCGGCCGCCATTCGCTGCCCACCTTCAGGTGATGGGCGGTGGTGCCGCCGCTGCCGGTCACCAGCAAGGTGCCGGCCGGTGCGTTCTGCATGGCCGGCAGCGCGACCGGCGCCAGCACCTCGCGCACGACGATGCGTCCGTTGCCGATCGAACCGGGGAAGCGTGCGACGAAGGCCACTGCCTCGTCGGCGGCAGTGCCGTCGGCGGTCACATCGACCGACGCGGCGACGGCGCTCGCCCCGACCGCGCGCGAAACATAGAGGCGCGATCCGCCTTCATTGAAGAAGGCGCGCACCGCATGCGCGAGATAGTTGGTATTCGGGCTGGTGCCCGTCAGCGCGAGATCGGAGATGCCACCGTAGATGCGCTCGAAATCCCCGAAGCTGGTGAGCAGCTCGGGCACTTCCTGCTCGTCCTCGTCGGCACGGTACGGCCCTTTGCGGGTCGGTCCGACGAAGGCTGTCGTGCTGGTACCCACGCCTTCGATGGACTTGGCGCGGAAGCTGGTTTCCTCGACATAGACGCCGGGTGCGAGGTACTCGGGCATGGTTGGTCTCCTTTCTTCGAGCGTGCTGGGCCGTGTTCACGCCCAGGGAAATGGACGACGACGCATGGACTCCCATCTCATGGCAGGTCGAGGCCCAGGTTCAGGTGCGGGGTACCCCGCGCCGTGAGGCTCAAGTTGCGCTGTGCCGATGGCAGGCTGGCACGACGCCGTTCCAGATCATCAGGGTCTACCAGCGGCAACCGGGCCGGCGGACGCCCCCCGGCCACCGCAGACGGGTTCGTGCGCGTCCCGACGGCGGGATCGAAAAAGGCTTCAATGGTGGCGGCGATGCTGCTTACCACGACGGCGCCCTCTTCTTCGGACCATGTCGTGACCGGCACGCCGGCCACCGGCACAAGGCCTTCGCCACGCCAGTCGGTAAGTCCGCGGGCGATGACCCTGCCGCCGGACACCACACGCAGCAGCGCGCCGCCGAGCGCATCGCCGGTCGGCCGGTTGCCGGCATTGCCCCCCGCGTTGCCGCCTGCATTGCCACCACCGCCACCGGCATTCCCGCCCCCGCCCGCATTGCCCCCGGCGTTACCCGGCGGATTGCGCGTCACGGTGACGCGCAAGGCGCACCAGTTGGTGCCGAGATCGGCGGTCGGCGCGGGATACAGCGGTACATCCAGCGGAACGAAGAGCGACGCCTGCACGTCGGCCTCGGGGTCGGGATCGCGCGGCAGCGCGACGCGGACGATGCGCGGAAGGTAGCGGCCGGACAGGTCGCGTATCACCACCTCCAGCGACTCGCTGCCGGGATCGGGGTTCTGCGGCGGCTCCTCGAAGTGAAGCGCGTGAGCGGCCAAGCGCTCCCATTCGTGAATCACGAACAGACCGCTGCGGTTGCGGACAATACGCGACCCTTCGGCCTCGACCTGCAGCGTGCCGTTCGCCGCGCGCAGGGGCATCGCGGTCACCCCGTCGACCGGGCGCAGGGCGCCGAGCACCCGCCATTCCAGCCGCTCCAGTTCGCGCAGTTCGCGCACGTTCATCGCGCCTCCTCGCCGAATGCGAAGCGGCTGGCGACCACCGGGCGAAACTCGGCGGTATCCACATCCGGATCGATCCGGACCAGCCTCGCGACCCACGACACCGACAGGCGATACGACGGTGTCAGTGCATCCCAGATCCGCATCAGATCCTCGGTGGACAGTTCGGAAGGCACGATCTGGATGACCTCGTCGGCCGCCCACCCGGCTTCGGGCGACAGCGAGGACAGGTCCAGCACCGGATACTGGTGCAACTGGCGCAGGGCCCAGGTCAGGGCCACCTGTTCTTCGTGCGCGGTCATGCCCCAGGCACTCATCAGGTAGTGCAGATCCAGCCCCAGCGGGCCCGCGCCGACGTCGGCCGTGCGCAGGTGAGCGCTCTGGCGGCTGTGCTCATTGACCGAGATGCGATACAGGAACAGCGTGACGCGATTGCCCTCTTCCAATTCGCCGGCGAGCTGACCGGCGCTCATCAGGCTGAACTCGCAGGTGGGCATGGTCAGGCCGGCGACTTCCGCGGGATAGGTATTCCGCAGGAAGGTCGCGATCGAGCTGCCGACCGAATGCACACCCAATACGTTCGCCATCGTCCGTCCCGTGTCGATTTCCTTCAGTGCGTCCCACCCGCCCCACGGACGCCGGCCCACGCGTAGATCAGTCGCCCGTCCGGCATGCGCTGCGGCAGCACCAGCCCGCGCTCCACCAGCATGCCGAGTGCCGCCCTCACCTCGTCCTCGGTCGCCACGACGCCTTCACCCACGAGCCACCAGCGCGCGATGCCTTCCGCGCTGTCTGCCGCGTCCGGATGACTGGCGAAGTAGTCCTGGATCGCCCGCGTCACCCTCGAGAGGTTGCCATCGAGCATGGCGCCGGCTCCGAGTTCCATCCGCGCTTCTTAAGCAAGTCTCGGGCCACGTCCTGGTGAAAGGCCGGATGCCGCGCCGGCAGCGGAATCGCCGATGATCTGCGCCTATGTGGCACAGGGCCGCCGGGTCAGCCCCGACCCACCGTATCGACGGTATGCATGCCCCGGAATGGATACCCGATCAGCAGGTTGCAGCCGCCCGACTGCGCATGCGAGCGCGGGTCGGACATCGCCGCAGCGGGTCGGATTTGCCCCGCAGCTCTCCTGATCGCGGCCGCCCGGGGCCGCCAGGAAAAACACGGGGCCGACCGCGCTGCGGTCGGCCCCGTGCTGTCGGGTGAGGACCCGGACGGAGGTTCTACAGGGCCTGGAAGGCGAGGATCGCGACGCAGGTCGGCGGCAGGGCGGCGAGGAAGAGCCCGAGCGGGCTGATTGCCTCGTCCGTGAAGCTCGACTTGAGAATCGCCACACCGGCCGGGTTCGGCGCATTGGCGATGATCGTCAGGCCGCCACCGGTGACCGCCCCGGCCACGATCGCGTACTTGAACTCCGGTGTGACGCCCTCGACCAGCGATGCAAGATAGGTCAGCGCCGCGTTGTCGGTCACGGCCGTGAGCGCAGTGGCGAGGAAGTACAGCAAGGTCGGCTCGACCCCCACCAGCGTCTGCTGCAGCCACCACTGCTGCAGGCCGCCCAGCACGACCAGTCCGGCGAGGAAGAAGGCCACCATCAGGCCCTCGCGCAGGATCAGGCGATCCTGGTACTTCTTGTAGGCTTCGGTGTAGCCGATGAAGAACAGGAACAGGCCCATGAACACGGCCGGGTGGTGCGCGAACATGACCACTGCGGCCAGGAAGACGATGTGGATGCCGGCCACGACCGCCGGCACCTTCGTTGAGCCGGACTCGCCGTGGACATGGCCCTTTTCGGCCAGCTCCTTGCGGAAGAACCAGGTCAGCACCAGCGCATTGAAGATCACCGCCGTCGCAGCCTTCCAGCCGAAGTGGGAGAACATGAACAAGGTATCCCAGCCCCACTTCCCCGCCACCATCAGCACCGGCGGCGCCGCGAAGTGGGTCAGCGTGCCGCCGATCGAAACGTTGACGAACAGCAGGCCCAGCGTGCCGTACTTCAGGCGGTTCGATAGCTGATACTGGAAGAAATTCTCGCGCAGCATCAGCGCGGCCAGCGTCATTGCCGCCGGCTCGGTGATGAAGGAGCCGAGCAGTGGCACCACCGCAAGAGTCAGGAAATACATCGCCACCGCACGCGGAATCGGGATGGCGGATGCGAGCAATCGAACGACCCCGACCACGGTGTTGAGGATGGGACGACTCGCGGCGATCACCATGATCACGAACACGAACATCGGCTCGGTGAAGTTGCGCCCGTCGAGATAACCGACCGCGGCCTCCTGGCCGGACAGCACGAACAACGCCGCGATCAGGATGAACGCCCAGAAGCCGAAGACGACCTCGACCTCCGCCAGCAGATGCCAGAGACCGGCATGACGTGGCTGCAGATGCGCGAGGTGGGCGAAGAACTTGGTCGAAAACGTGTGCACCACCGCGATCGCGAAGATCACGGTAGCGACGAGTTCGGGAGCGGTGGGCGTCAATGCGGACATGGCGGGGCCGGTCTTCGGAAGGGCCCCGGACGATACAACATCGCTCACGCCCGGGACAAGCCGCGGCGCCTTGCGCGTTGCGCAAGCGTACGCAGGGCAAACAGCGAGTCTGCGCGCAGGCCTTCGGCGCCGCCCCGGCCGGCCGCCGGTCCTCAGCCCGCGACCGGCTTCACCCTGCTGGCGGCGAGCTTGGCGCGCTCGCGCGCCTCGTCGATGGACGCACCGTTCGCCACCGCGACCCCCATGCGACGCTTGACGAAGGATTCCGGCTTGCCGAACAGGCGCAGGTCGCTGCGCGGCACCGCCAGCGCCTCGGCCACGCCGTCGAAGGCGATCCCGGCCGCCTCCATGCCGCCATAGATGACCGCAGAGGCGCCCGGCTCGCGCAGCGTCGTGTCCACCGGCAGACCGAGGATGGCGCGCGCATGCAGCTCGAACTCCGAGAAGCGCTGCGAACACAGCGTCACCAGGCCGGTGTCGTGCGGACGCGGGCTGACCTCGGAGAACCACACCTTGTCGCCCTTGACGAACAACTCGACGCCGAACAGCCCGCGCCCGCCCAGGTTGCCGGTGACCGCCGCCGCGATGCGGCGCGACTCGGCGAGCGCCGTCGCGCTCATCGGCTGCGGCTGCCAGGATTCGACGTAGTCGCCAGACACCTGCACGTGGCCGATGGGCTCGCAGAACGAGGTCCGAACCTCACCGCGTTCGTCGCAAGCGCGCACCGTCAGCAGGGTGATCTCGTAGTCGAAGTCGATGAAGCCCTCGACGATGACCCGCCCCTGGTTCACCCGGCCACCGGCAGCGGCGTAGTCCCAGGCCGTCCTCACGTCCTCGGGGCCGCGCAGCAGCGACTGCCCCTTGCCCGAGGAGGACATCACCGGCTTGACGATGCATGGATAGCCGATGCCGCCATCGATGGCAGCCTGCAGTTCGTCCAGCGAGTCGGCGAAACGGTAGGGCGAGGTCGGCAGGCCGAGCTCCTCCGCGGCGAGCCGGCGGATGCCCTCGCGGTTCATGGTCAGACGGGTGGCGCGCGCGGTCGGGATCACCGTGGCGAGCCCCTCGGCCTCGATCTCGGCCAGCATGTCGGTGGCGATCGCCTCGATCTCGGGCACGATCAGTTGCGGTCTTTCCAGCTCGATCAGGTTGCGCAGCGCCGCACCGTCGGTCATTGAGATGACGTGCGCCCGGTGGGCGACCTGGTGACCCGGTGCATCGGGATAGCGATCCACCGCGATCACCTCGACGCCAAGCCGCTGCAGCGCGATGATCACTTCCTTGCCGAGCTCGCCGGCACCCAGCAGCATGACCTTGAGCGCGCCGGGGGACAGTGGAGTACCGAATCTCATGTGGGAGTTCCCTCATTGATGCCTGGTTGCGGAATGCCCCACGGGAGCCGCAAGGATCGTGACACCGCGGTCCGACCCGGCCGGGGCCCGTGGAGGAGGCAGTCTCAGCGCGGCAGACTTTCCAGCGCCTGCTCGAGCGCAGTGACGCTGCGTTCGACCGCGTGCAGCTTGTCGAGGCCGAACAGGCCGATGCGGAAGCTGCGGTAATCCGCGGGTTCGTCGCACTGCAGCGGCACGCCGGCGGCGACCTGCAGGCCGAGCGCAGCGAACTTCCTGCCATTCTGGATCTCGGGGTCGTCGGTGTAGCTGACGACCACGCTGGGCGCCTGGAAGCCGGCCGCCGCGACGCTGGGAAAGCCCTTGCGCTCGAGCGCCGTGCGCACGCGCCGGCCGAGCTCCCGCTGTTCCTCGCGTACCTTGTCGAAGCCGTAAGCCTGCGTTTCGATCATGACGTCGCGCACGCGGGCGAGCGCATCGGTCGGCATCGTCGCGTGATAGGCATGCCCGCCGCCCTCGTAGGCCTCCATGATCTGCAGCCACTTGCGCAGGTCGCAGGCGAAGCTGGTGCTGGTGGTTTCGTCGATGCGCGCCCGCGCCCGTTCTCCGAGCATCACGAAGGCGCAGCAAGGGGAGCCGCTCCAGCCCTTCTGCGGCGCGCTGATCAGGATGTCGATGCCGACGTCGGCCATGTCGACCCACATCGTGCCGGAGGCAATGCAGTCGAGCACGAACAGCCCCCCGACTTCATGCACGGCAGCGGCCACCTCGCGCAGGTAATCGTCGGGCAGCATCATGCCCGAGGCGGTTTCCACGTGCGGCGCGAAAACGACGTCGGGCCGTTTGTCCCGGATCACCGCGACCACCTCGGCGACCGGCGCCGGCACGAACGGTGCCTTCGATCCGGGCTCGAGCTGCCTGGCCTTCAACACGGTCTGCTCGGCGGGAATGCGACCCATGTCGAGGATCTGTGTCCAGCGGAAACTGAACCAGCCGTTGCGGATGACGAGGCACTTGCGGTCGGTGGCGAACTGCCGGGCGACGGCCTCCATGCCGAAAGTGCCGCTGCCCGGAACGATGACCGCGGATTTCGCGTTGTAGACCTGCTTCAGGATCGCGGAGATGTCCCGCATCACGCCCTGGAAGCGCTGCGACATGTGGTTGAGGGCGCGATCGGTGTACACCACCGAATATTCGAGCAGCCCGTCGGGATCGACGTTGGGAAGCAAGGCCGGCACGTTCAGCTCCGCTATGAATGGATGGGATTCGTGATGCTACCCGATGCGCACCGCTTTCGTATTCCACGTGGGCGTGATTGGCCTCACGCGCGCGCCGGATTCGCGTCCTCCCCCACCGCGCCCGCCAGCCCCATCGCCGGCGCTGCATCCGCCTCGATGTCGGGGAGTTCGACGGCACGCCCTGTCGTCGGCTCGGCCTGCGGCTGCAGACCCCATTGCACCACCTCGATCCGTCCGTCGTAGTACTCGACGATCGCGCTGCAGGTATCGACCCAGTCGCCGCAGTTCAGATAGCGGATGCCGCCCACCTGGCGGTCGGCCGCCCAATGGATGTGGCCGCAGATCACGCCGTCCAGGCCGCGCTGCTGCGTGGCACGCGCGACCGCATCCTCGAAATCGAAGATGAAGCTGACGGCACGCTTGACCTTCTGCTTGGCGAAGCCGGCGAGCGACCAGTAGCCGGGGATGTGCAATGCGCGCCGCACCCGCGACAGCAGGTGGTTCATGCGTACCAGCGCGTTGTAGGCGACGTCGCCGAGCACCGCGACCCAACGATGATGAAGGGTGACCTGGTCGTATTCGTCGCCGTGGATGAGCCAGTAGCGGCGGCCGTCGATGCCCTCGTGCACCCATTCGCTCTCGACGCGGATGTCGCCGAAGGCAATGCCGGCATATTCGCGCAGGGCCTCGTCGTGATTGCCCGGTATGAAGAACACCTTGTCGCCGTGGCGCGCCCGCCGCAGCACCTTCTGCACCACCGTGTTGTGCGCGCCGGCCCACTGGATGCTGCGGCTCATCGACCAGAAATCGATGATGTCGCCGAGCATGTAGAGGTATTCGGAGTCGTGCTCCTTCAGGAAGGCGAGCAGGCGCTCCGCCTGGCAGGCACGCGTGCCCAGGTGCACATCGGAGATGAAGACGGCGCGCACCTTCTGCATCAGCGCTCCACCCGCAGCGGCTCGGCCACCGGCGCATTCACCGGCGCCGCATCGGCGCCTCGCCAGATGCCGATCAGCGCCGCGGCAAAATGGTCGTTCACCCGCTCCCAGTCGAGTTGCTCGGCGCTGGTTCGCGCCCGGGCGGCCAGACGCCGGCGCAGGCGGTCGTCCATCGCGGCACGTACGACACGCTCGATGAAGGCCCCTTCGTCCCGGCTGGGCGCACTGAGGCCATTGTCCATGTCGCGCACGACCTCCGCCGCCGCCGCGTAGTCGTACGCCACCGTGCACAGGCCGCTCGCCATGGCTTCCAGCGTGACATTGCCGAAGGTCTCGGTGAGACTCGGAAACACGAACAGGTCGGCGGACGCGTAATGAGCCGCCAGGTCTGCGCCGGTGCGCATGCCGCACAGCACCGCGTCGGGGCAGTCGCGCGCCACAGCCTCGCGCATCGGGCCGTCGCCGACGATGACCAGCCGCGCCCGGGGCAGCACCTCGCGCACCGCCGCGTGAGCACGCAACACCAGCGGCAGGTTCTTCTCCGGCGCCAGACGGCCCACGCTGATCAGCACGACCTCGTCGTCCCCCGCGCCCCACTGCGCCCGCAGCGCGCCGCTGCGCCGCACCGGCGAGAACAGCGTCGTATCGACGCCGCGCGACACGACTTCGACCCGGTCGTAGCCTTGGGTACGCAACATGCGCGCCATGTCGGCGGTCGGCACGAAGGTGGCTTCGGTGCGGTTGTGGAAGCGACGCAGGTAGGCCGACACCGGTTGTCGCAGCCAGCCGACGCCGTAATGCTCGCTGTAGTGGTCGAAATTGGTGTGGAAGTCGGAAGTGACCGGCAGGCGCAGCTTCTTCGCCGCCGAGATCGCCGTCCAGCCCAGCGGCCCCTCGGTGGCGACATGCACCAGATCCGGTCGCTGTCGGCTCCAGGAACGGATCAGCGCCGCCTTCGCCGGCAGGCCGAAGCGCAGCCCGTCGTAGCGCGGCAGCTTCCAGCCGCGCGACAGCATCTCCTCGTAATCGGCGCTGCGCTGCGCGACGTCGGCGCTGGTCTGCCGCGGCCGGATCAACTGTACGCGATGGCCACGGCGGATGAGTCCATCGACCATGCGCTGCAGCGTCATCGCCACGCCATTGACTTCCGGCGGATACGTCTCGGTGACGAGGGCGATCCTCAGGCGCGGCTCGAGGCAGAGCTCCTCGGCGGTGAATTCGAGCGTCTTCATGGCGCCGCAGCTTAGGCGGCGATTGCGACGCTCCCGTTACGCTCCCGTTTCGTCAGGATGACAGCGCAGACAGCACCCGCGCATCGCGGCCGTAGATGTCGGTGCGGAAACTCACCGTGCCGGAGGCATCCGCCTCCGCGGTGTGATAGAGCAGCATCACCGGAATCTCGCGGTTGACGGGCACGGTACGCGTCCGGCCGGTCGCGATCGCGTCCCTCAGCGCTTCAGCGCTCCAGTGATGCGCATCATCGAGCAGCAGCACCGCCAGCTCCAGCGGGTTCTCCACACGCACGCAGCCCGAGCTGTACGCGCGCGACGGGCGCTTGAACAACGATCGGGACGGCGTGTCGTGCAGGTAGATTGCGTAGCGGTTGCCGAGGGCGAACTTGATCTGCCCGAGCGAGCCGTCTGCCCCCGCAGACTGCACCACCTGGTAGGGAAAACCGCCGCCCTGGCTGTGCCAGTCGATGGCGGACGGGTCCACGGTACGCCCCGAGCGGTCGACGAGCCGCAGCCTGTGGGAGCTGAGGTAAGCCGGATTGCGCCGCATGGCGGGGATGACGTCCTCGCGCAGGATGGTGGGCGGGACCACCCACTTCGGGTTCAACACCAGGTGCTGCACGCTGTCCAGCAGGGAAGGCGTCTCCCGCGACGGCCGCCCCACCACCACGCGCGTCGCCCACACGGACTGGTCTGCCAACCGGAGTTCGGCCTTGAAGCCGGCAATGTCGACGAGCAGCAGATCCGGTCCGAAGTCGCCCGCGACCCAGCGCAGGCGCTCGAGGTTGACGCGGATCTGCGCGATCCGCTCGGCGACGCCCACATTCAGCGCGTCGACCGTGCCCTTGCCGACCGCACCGTCCGCTCCGAGGCCATGACGTTCCTGGAAACGTGTCACCGCCGCCGCCAGCGCGTCGTCGAAACGATCCGCGGTGCCGCCGTCGGTCATCGCAAGGTCACCACTGGCCTGCAGGCGTGCGCGCAGCGCAGTCACCCGCGCCCCCCTGTCGCCGCGTCGCAGTGTCGGGCCGGTGGCGATGCGCGGCCATCCGCCCGCGTTCTCGACCGCCCGGTAGCGGGCCAGGCCTTCACGCAGGCTGCGATACGCCTCGAGCTGTGGCGCCTGACGACCGATCGCGGCCTGCAGGGATGCGCTGTCGACGACCTCCTGCAACAACAAGGCCTGGCCCAATGCATCGGGGGCCGACGAGAAGTTCCAGATCGAGTACAGCGTTGCGGGATCCACCTTGCCGTGGCGCAGGTGGCGAATCAGCCGCGCCAGTGAATCGGTGAACAGCAGATCCTGCGCCGCGAGCGTCGCCGGGTCGGCGACGGGCGGCGACGCGTTGGCGCGCAGTTGCGAGACGCGATAATCGTCGGGTTCCAGTCCGTCCGCGCGACTGCCGGCGACGGCGGCGACCAGCTCCGCCCGGCGCTCGCCACTCAGCCATGCAGGGCGAAAACCACGCCCTTCATAGAATGCGCGCACGGCCTCCGCACTGCGACCGGCCGCCGTGCGGGCATCGAGTTCGAGCGCGATGGCCTGCTCCACGGCTGGCAGCCCCGCCTCGAGCTGTGGCTGCGCAAGTGTCGCGCCGGTCATCCACACGCCCGCCACGGCCAGCATCGCGGCCCGACGCAATGTGTGAAAATTTTTGCACAATACTATTGCCACATCGTTTACGATGCGCCCTTCAAGTGCTTGTCCAGGCGATGTTATTTCCATGCGTGATCAATCTCCCCAAGATACCCTGTCGCGGCGGCGCCTGCTGCTGAAGGGCTTCATGGCAGCGCCCATCGGCCTTCACCTGGCAAGCGCCAAGGCCGCGCAGGGCAGCATCGCCGCCCGCGAACTGTCCTTCCGCCACACCCACACCGACGAACGCCTCGAGGTCGTCTATCACGACGGGCGCAGCTATCTCACCCCTGCCCTGCAACGCATCAACTGGCTGCTGCGCGACTTCCGCAGCGGCGAAGCGCAGGTGATGGATCCGCAGCTCTTCGACATCCTCCATGCGCTCAGGATAAACCTTGGCGGCGAAACCTTCGAGATCATTTCGGCCTATCGCTCGCCCGCCACCAACGACATGTTGCGCAAGACCGGCGGCGGTGGCGTTGCCAAGCGCAGCTTGCACATGGACGGCCGTGCCATCGACATCCGGCTGCCCGGCGTACCGACCGCCCGCCTGCGCGATGCCGCCATCGAACTCGGCATGGGCGGCGTCGGCTATTACCCCGAGTCGGATTTCGTCCATGTGGATACCGGCGCCGTGCGCACCTGGGGTCCGCGTACCGCCTGACTCTTGCCGCAACCAACTCGAATGTGACCCGTCCGCCGCGCGCGCGTTCAGTGCGCAGTGCGACACGCCCGGGCTCGTCGGACCGTTCAGCCGAACAGCACCAGCCCCCACACCAGCACCACGTTGCACAGGCTGACCAGCACCGCGGCACTGCCGATGTCCTTCGCGCGCTTGGCCAGCCGGTGATTCTCCAGCGATATGCGGTCTACCGTCGCCTCGATCGCCGAATTCAGCAACTCCGCCAGCAGCACCAGCGCCAGGCTACCCACCAGAATGGCCTTGGCCACGCCCGATTCACCCAGCCACAGCGCCGCCGGCACCAGCATCAGCGCCAGCCACAGCTCCTGACGAAAGGCGTCCTCGTGCCGGTAGGCCGCCCGCAGGCCCTCGAGTGAATAGTGGAACGCGTTCCACACCCGGCGCAGCCCGGTCCTGCCTTTGTAGGGACTTTCCATCGATTCGCTTCGCTTACGTCCAAGCCCGTGATGATGCCACGGACGCATGACACGACCGGGTCACCGGCACGGCCACGGGCGACGGCTGTGCAATAATCCGCCGACTCGCAGAGGCATGCCGCGCGCCCGCCGGTGCCGCGGCGCCGACAGCCGGGCATCGGGTTGCAATGCCCGGATTTGCGCGCCACGAAGACTGACATCGCCGATTCCCGCCATGACGCTGCCGCCCTCCGACGCACCGCGACACGACCCCGCTCCGGCCGCTCCAGACCCTGCCGGCGACGAGACGGACGGCGCCTCGTCGTCTGCGGATCGGGCGCCGGCCGCCGAGCCGCGTCAGGAGGCACTCGAGTTCCTGCTGCGCCGCATGCGGCATCGCGGCGATTTTCCGGCGCTCTCATCCTCGGTGACGGCGATCAACCGCATCACCGCCAGCGAATCCGAGAGCGTGGGCAAGCTCTCTGACCTGATCCTGCGCGACTTCTCCCTCACCAACAAGCTGCTGCGGGTTGTCAATTCAGCGCATTACAGGCCCACCGGAAGCAGCATCAGCACCATTTCACGCGCCGTGATCGTGCTGGGTTTCGATGCGGTGCGGAACATCGCCATCACCGTTCTGCTCTTCGAGCACCTGCACGACAAGGCAAATGCCGCACAGCTCAAGGAGGAATTCCTGCGTGCCTGCCTCGCGGGTCTGCTGGCGCGCGACATCGGTGCGCGCCTGCGCCTGCGCGAACTCGAACAGGCCTATATCTGTGCCGTCTTCCACAACCTTGGCCGGCTGGTGTCGCAGTACTACTTCCCCGAGGAGAGCGAGGACATCCGCCGCGTCATGAAGGAGACGGGCTGCCGCGACGATCTGGCCGCGCAACAGGTGCTGGGCCTGAGCTTCGAGGATCTCGGCATCGGGCTGGCCGAGGCGTGGGGCTTCCCGCCGGTGATCGTCGGCAGCATGCGCAAGGTCGCCGAGGGCACCGTGCGCCGCCCCGACACCCTGGAAGGACGCCTGCGCGCCCTGTCCGGCTGCGCCAACGAGCTGTGCGACGCCGTCGCCTCCCTGCCGGCGCGCGAGCGCGACCGCGTGATCCGGCACATCGCGAGCCGCTTTGCCGATGCGGTACCGATGACAGAGGACAAGGTGCGCGAGTCGCTCGCGAGCTCGATCGAGGAACTCGCCGATCTGGCCCAGGTGATCCAGGTCCGACTGCCGGCGACGCGCATCGGCCGCCAGCTCGACCATTTCATCCATGCCACGGAGGGCGCCGCCCCACCTGAGGACGATGCGCCGCTGCCCGGCCAGTTGCGCGAGCGCAGCCAGGCCGAAGATGCGGGTGCGCCGGCGGGCGCCGCCGCATCGCGGCTGGACGCGCAGGCCATCCTCACGGCAGGCATACAGGACATCACCAGCGCGCTGCTCGAGGGTCTCAAGCTCAACGACGTGCTGCGCATCATCCTCGAGACGGTCTACCGGGCGATGGGCTTCAAGCATGTGCTGCTGTGCATCCGCGACGCTCGCGGCAACACCATGACCGGGCGTTTCGGCTTCGGCCCCGACATCGACAGGCTGATCCGCAGCGTCCGCTTCAGCCTCGCCACCCAGCCGGACAACGTGTTCAACGTCGCCACCGCAAAGGGCGTCGACATCCTGATCAGCGACGTGGATGACCCGCAGATCGCGGGCCGCATCCCGGCCTGGTATCGCCAGGCGCTGGCCTCGCAGACCTTCGTGCTGTTCCCGCTGACCCTTAAGAACACGCCGGTGGCGCTGATCTACGCCGACAAGGACCGCGCCGGCGACATCGTGATCGCCGAGCACGAACTCGCCTTGCTGCGCACGCTGCGCAACCAGGCTCTGCTGGCGATCAAGCAGGCCGCCTGACCGCTCAGCGAGGATCCAGCCTCAGGATGCGCCCGTTGCTGTCGTCCAGCAGCCACAGGCGCCCGTCGGGGCCCTGGCGCACGTCGCGGATGCGCATGCCCTCGTCGGCCAGCAAGCGCTCCTCGCGCACCACCCTGTCGCCGTCGAGCTGCAGGCGCACGAGCATGCGGTGCTTCAACGCGCCGATGAAGAGGTTGCCCTTCCAGCGCGGGAACGCGTCGCCGGTGTAGAAGACCATGCCCGAGGGGGCGATCGACGGCGTCCATTGCCTGATTGGTGGCTGCACGTCCGCGCGCTCCGTCCCTTCACCGATGCGAAAACCGGTGACGTATTCGCGCCCGAAGGTGATCTGCGGCCAGCCGTAATTGCGCCCGGGCAGCAGGATGTTGAGCTCGTCGCCGCCCTGCGGCCCGTGCTCGTGCGCCCACAGTGCGCCGGTCACCGGATGCAGCGCCGCTCCCTGCACGTTGCGATGGCCATAGGTCCAGGTCTCGGGCAAGGCGCCCGCCCGCGCGACGAAGGGATTGTCCGCTGGAACGCTGCCGTCTGGCGCGATGCGCACCACCTTGCCCAAGTGGCTGCCGAGATCCTGCGCACGGTCGCGATGGTTGAAGCGGTCACCCAGGGTCACGAAGAGCGTGCCGTCACGCGCGAACACCAGCCGCGAGCCGAAATGCTGGCCGCCGGGCGGATCGTCCTTCTGCGCGAAGATCACCCGCACGTCCAGCAGCCGCAGCGCATCCGCGTCCAGCCGCGCACGCGCGACCGCGGTGCGCGCACCGCCGGCGGTGGGCTGAGCAAAGCTGAAGTAAATCAGGCGCTCGGTCGCGAAGCGCGGGCTCAGTACCACGTCCAGCAAGCCGCCCTGGCCGCTGGCATGTACCGCCGGCAGGCCTGCGAGCGGCGCAGACAACTCCCCGGACGACGACACCAGGCGCATGCGCCCCGGCCGTTCGGTGACCAGCAGGCGACCATCGGGCAGGAAGGCGAGCGACCAGGGGTTCTCGAGACCGCGCGCGACCTCGCTCAGCACGACCGCGCCGGCCTCGGTCTGCACCTGTACGCCGGCCGCAGCAGCCAACTGCGGTACACAGCCGGCGCTGCAGACGATGGCAAGCAAGGCATGTGCAGCCAGTCGTTTCATCCATTCACTCCGGAACGTTCATCAGCCTTCATCGCGCCGAAAGATCCTCAACAGTGCCGTAGGAGCGGGCCTGACCGCGATCGCACGTGCAACCTGCGTGCGACTTCACGCGCAAGATCGCGGTCAAGCCCGCTCCGACACGAACGCCGGCGGCAAGCCGGACTTCCCTCGCGAATCGAGGGAGGAGCCCCCGTCCTCGCCCCACCGCTCCGCCGATGCCACAATGCTGCAGTCCATGCTCGATGCCAACAGTGATGCCCCACCCCGCCCTGAAGTTCCCCGCACGCCTGCTGTTCATCATCGCCCTGCCCCTCGTCTTCTGGCTCGCGCTGCGCCCTGCTCCCGACATCGTGCAGATCGTGTCGTGGCAGGACAAGCTCGAGCATGCGCTGCTGTTCGCCGCCCTTGCGCTGCTCGGTCGGGCCGGATGGCATCGGCGCAGCGGCACGCTGGTGCTCGGCCTGCTTGCCTACGGCGCGGCGATGGAAGTGGCCCAGTCGTTCACCCCGTGGCGCGTCGGCGACCCGCTCGACTGGCTGGCGGACGCGATCGGCCTTCTGGTGCTGCTGCCAAGCGCGCTGCCGCGTCGACATCACGCTGCCTGACGCGGGCGGAAGGGTTATCATTGCGCCCTTTCCGATCAAGCGCTTGCGCACGTTTTCGCCGATGAGCACTGCAGCCCCCCGCGACCGCAAGGTCCTCGAACTCCTCGCCCCCGCCAAGACGGCCGACATCGGCATCGAGGCGATCAACCACGGCGCGGACGCGGTGTACATCGGCGGCCCGTCCTTCGGCGCGCGCTCGTCGGCGGAAAACACGGTGGCCGACATTGCACGCCTGGTCGCGCACGCCCACCGCTACCACGCCGAGATCTTCGTCGCACTCAACACCATCCTGCACGACGCCGAACTCGAGCCCGCGCGCCAGCTCGTGTGGCAGCTCTACGATGCCGGCGTTGACGCGCTCATCGTGCAGGACATGGGCCTGCTCGAGCTCGACCTGCCGCCCATCCAGTTGCATGCCAGCACGCAGACCGACATCCGCGACGCGAGCAAGGCGCGCTTCCTGCAGGATGTGGGTTTCTCGCAGATCGTGCTGGCGCGCGAGCTGACCCTGAACCAGGTGCAGCAGATCGCCGCAGCAACCGACTGCTACCTTGAATACTTCGTGCACGGCGCGTTGTGCGTTGCCTATTCCGGCCAGTGCTACATCAGCCACGCCCACACCGGGCGCAGCGCCAATCGCGGCGAATGCTCGCAGGCCTGCAGGCTGCCCTATGACCTGAAGGACAAGGACGGCAACACCATCGCCAGCAACCAGCACATGTTGTCGATGAAGGACAACAACCAGAGCGCCAACCTGCGCGCGCTGGCTGCGGCCGGCGTCAGCTCGTTCAAGATCGAGGGCCGCTACAAGGACCTCTCCTACGTCAAGAACATCACCGCGCACTACCGCAGCCTGCTCGACGACATCATCGAGCACCCCGAGGCCGACGGCCCTGCATACCGTCGCGCCTCCAGCGGCCGCAGCACCTTCCTGTTCACCCCGCAGGCCGACAAGACCTTCAACCGCGGCTACACCGACTACTTCGCCAACGATCGCCATCACGGCATCGAGGCTTTCGAGTCGCCCAAGTTCGTCGGCGAGCCGATCGGCCGGGTGACGAAGATCGACACAAAGGGCCGCAAATTCTTCGACGTCGAGCGCGCCGCCCCCATCCACAACGCCGACGGCCTGACCTGGTACGATCCGAAGGGCGAACTCACCGGCCTGCGCGTCAACCGCGCCGAGGCCAACGGCGGCGGCGAAGGCATCGATCGCATCTTCCCGTCGGACGCGCTGCCCGCTGACCTGGTGCCCGGCACTTCGCTGTTCCGCAACCACGACCACGAATTCGAGCGCGCGCTGGAGAAGAAATCCGCCGAGCGCCGCATTCGCGTCGACGCCTGCTTCTTCGCCACGACCGACGGCTACGCGCTGACCCTCACCGACGAGGACGGCGTCACCGCCACCGCCAGCGTCGCCGCCGCGCACGAACCGGCGCAGAACGTGGACCGTGCCCTCGCCACGCTGCGCGAACACGTCGCCAAGCTCGGCAACACGATCTTCAGCGCCGGCGCCATCGTGCTCGACGTGCTCCAGGCCCCGTTCCTGCCCGCCTCGCAGCTCAACGCCCTGCGCCGTGACGCGGTCGAGCAGCTCGAAGCCGCGCGCCTGAAGGCCCACGTGCGCCCGCCGCGCGCGGCCGCGGTCGAGCCACCGGTGCCCTATCCAC
>SHNC01000051.1 GCA_004295105.1 Betaproteobacteria bacterium
TCAACCCCGTACCGCCTGCAGCGGCGCGTACTGCGGCTACCACGGCATCCTGGCCGATTGCGTCAGACTTCCGCCCGGCCAAGGCGCAGCGCGTTGCCGACCACGGAGGCGGAGCTGAAACTCATCGCCAGCGCCGCGATCAGCGGGGACAGCAGCAGCCCAAAGGCGGGATACAACAGCCCGGCCGCGATGGGGATGCCCAATGCGTTGTACAGCAGGGCGAACAACAGGTTCTGATGCATGTTCCTGACCGTGGCGACGGATAGCTTGCGCGCGGTGGCGATACCGCGCAGATCGCCCTTGACCAGGGTCAGATGGGCGCTGTTCATCGCCACATCGGTGCCGGTGCCCATGGCGATGCCGACGTTGGCGCGCGCGAGCGCCGGGGCATCGTTGATGCCGTCGCCGGCCATGGCGACGATGCGGCCTTCAGCCTGAAGCCGCCCGACCAGATCGTTCTTGTCCGCAGGCTTCACTTCACCGTAGACCTCATCGATGCCCAGGCGCGCACCCACGGCCCGCGCCGTGGTCAGGCCGTCACCCGTGGCCATGATGATCCGCAGGCCGCTCGCCCGCAGCGCGTCGAGCGCTTCCGGTGTCGACGCCTTGATCGGGTCGGCCACCGCGATCAGGCCGGCGAGTTCGCCGTCGACCGCCAGATGCATCACGCTCGCTCCTTCGAGGCGCAGCGCTTCGGCGCGATCGGCGAGCGCGTTCCACGCCACGTGCTCGTCTTCCATCAGGGCGGTGTTGCCCAGGATCACGCGACGGCCATCGACGCTGCCGCGCACGCCGATCCCGGACGACGATTCGAAAGCATCGGGCTTGCTGAGCGCGAGCTCGCGCCGGTGCGCCTCGGCGACGATGGCGTGCGCCAGCGGATGTTCGCTCCCCTGGTCGACACTGGCCGCGATGCGCAGCACCTCGGATTCGGACCACGCTGGCGCGGCAACGACAGCGTGGAACGCCGGGCGCCCTTCGGTCAGGGTGCCGGTCTTGTCCACGATCAAGGTATCGACCTTGCGCAGCGACTCGATGGCCGCCGCATCGCGGAACAGCACGCCATGGGTGGCAGCCTTGCCGGTGGCGACCATGACCGACATCGGGGTCGCCAGACCCAGCGCACACGGGCAGGCGATGATCAGCACCGCCACCGCATTGATGAGCCCGTAGGCCCAGCTCGGCTGCGGCCCGAAGAGCCCCCATGCGAGGAAGGTGGCGAAGGCAATGAGGACGACGACGATGACGAACCAGCCGGCGACGACATCGGCCAGACGCTGCATCGGCGCGCGCGAGCGTTGCGCCTGCGCCACCATCTGCACGATCTGCGACAGCACCGTCTGCGCGCCGATCTTCTCCGCGACCATGACCAGGGCGCCGCTCGTATTGAGCGTGGCCCCGATGACCTTGTCGCCCGGGCGCTTGGTCACCGGGATCGGTTCACCGGTCAGCATCGACTCGTCCACCGCGCTTTCACCTTCGGCAACGGCGCCATCGACCGGCACCTTTTCGCCGGGGCGGATGCGCAGGCGGTCGCCGGGGTGGACGTGCGTCAGCGGAATGTCCTCTTCGCTGCCGTCGGCAGCGATGCGGCGGGCGGTCTTCGGCGCGAGGCCGAGCAGCGCCTTGATCGCGGCGCCGGTCTCCGAGCGCGCCTTCAATTCCAGCACCTGGCCCAGCAGCGTCAGCGAGATGATGACGGCGGCCGCTTCGAAGTACACCGCGACGTGTTCGCCCATGCGGAAGGAAGTCGGAAACACCTCGGGTGCCACCGTGGCGACGACGCTATACACATAGGCTGCCCCGGTGCCCAGCCCGATCAGCGTCCACATGTTCGGGCTGCGGTTGCGGATCGACTGCGCACAGCGCACGAAGAACGGCCAGCCCGACCACAGCACGACCGGCGTGGCCAGCGCGAGTTCGACCCACGGGCGCGCAGCTCCCAGCAGCGGATCGAACAAGCCACCGGACATCGCGATCGCGGTGACGATCACGGTCAGCGGCAGGGTCCACCAGAAGCGGCGGCGGAAGTCGGCGAGCTCCGGATTGTCCTCGTCCTCCAGACCCGGCATCACAGGCTCGAGCGCCATGCCGCACTTCGGGCAGGTGCCGGGGCCGATCTGGCGGATCTCCGGATGCATCGGGCAGGTGTATTCGGTGCCGGGCGCCGGTGCGCTTTCCGCCGCAGGCTGGCTCGCCGGCGGCGCGAGATATTTTCCCGGATCGCTCTCGAACTTACCTTGGCACTTTGCACTGCAGAAGCGGTATTCGTGCCCGGCGTGGATCGCCCGATGCGGCGAGTCCGGTTTCACCGTCATGCCGCACACCGGGTCGCGGTCCGCGTTCGGGTTCATCGATGAATGATCGTGGTGATGGCCGTGGCCGGAATGGCCGTCAGGCGAGTGTTCGTGGACCATGCTGGTTCCTTCGCGTGGAAGGCCGCTCAAAAATCGCGGTGCCTTCAATGCAGCTTACGCCCCGGCTGCTTGCCGTCTTCTGACGGCCGCATTACAAGTTCGACACCGTTGCGACGGCGGACGCGGGCGCGGGCGGGGCGCTGCGCCGCAGCTCCCACTGCTTGACCAGCGCATACAGTGCCGGGATCACCGCCAGCGTCAGCACGGTCGACGACACCATGCCGCCCACCATCGGCGCGGCGATGCGGCTCATCACCTCGCTGCCGGTGCCGCTGCCCCACATGATGGGCAGCAGGCCGGCCATGATCGCCACCACGGTCATCATCTTGGGTCGCACGCGTTCGACCGCGCCTTCCATGATGGCTTCGTAGAGGTCGGCGAGGCCGGCTTCCCGCCCTTCGGTCCGGCGCCTTGCGCAGATCTCCTGCCACGCATGGTCGAGGTAGATCAGCATGATCACCCCGGTCTCGGCGGCGACGCCGGCCAGCGCGATGAAGCCCACCGCCACCGCCACGCTCATCTGGTAGCCCAGCCACCACATCAGCCACACCCCGCCCACCAGCGCAAAGGGCACCGACAGCATCACGATCAGGGTTTCGGTCAGGCGGCGGAAATTCAGGTACAGCAGCACGAAGATCAAGGCCAGTGTCAGCGGCAGCACGAGCTTCATCTTGTCCTTGGCGCGCTCCATGTTCTCGAACTGGCCACTCCAGGTGGCGTAGTAGCCCTGCGGGAAGGCGACTTCGTCGGCCACCGCCTGCTGCGCGCGCTTCACGAAGCTGCCGAGATCGGCCTCGCGCGTATCCACGTAGACATAGGCGGCGAGCAGCGCGTTTTCGGTGCGGATGCCGGGGGCGCCGCGCGTGAGCTTGACCTCGGCGAGCTGGCCGAGCGGGATGGCGCCGTTCATCGTCGGCACGAGGACGGCGGCCAGGCGCTGCGGGTCGTCGCGCAGGCCGCGCGGGTAGCGCACGCTGACGCCGTAGCGCTCCAGACCCTCGACGGTGGTGGTGACCATCTCGCCGCCGAGCGCGGTGGCGATCACGTCCTGCACCATGTCGATGCTGAGCCCGTAGCGGGCGAGCTGGTCGCGGCGCGGCACGATGTCCACGTAGTAGCCGCCGGCCACCCGCTCGGCGTAGGCGCTGCTGGCGCCCGGCACCTTGCGCACCGCCGCCTCCACCGCCTGCGCGATGCGCTCCAGCGTTTCCAGATCCTTGCCGAACACCTTCACCCCGATCGGCGTGCGGATGCCGGTCGACAGCATGTCGATGCGCGCCTTGATCGGCATCGTCCACGAGTTGGCCAGGCCGGGGAATTTCAGCGCCGCGTCCATTTCGGCGATCAACCTGTCGGTGGTCATGCCCGGTCGCCATTCGTTCTGCGGCTTGAGGTTGATCACCGTCTCGAACATCTCCAGCGGCGCCGGGTCGGTCGCGGTGTTGGCACGGCCGGCCTTGCCATACACCGACTCGACCTCGGGGAAGGTCTTGATGATGCGGTCGGTGGTGGCCAGCAGCCGTCCGGCCTCGGTCACCGACATCCCCGGCAGCGCAGCCGGCATGTAGAACAACGTGCCTTCATTCAGCGTCGGCATGAATTCGGAGCCGATCTGGCGCGCCGGAATGACCGTCAGCGCCAGCATCGCCACCGCGGCAAGCAGGGTGAGACCCTTGAAGCGCAGCACGCCGCGGATGACCGGGCGGTACAGCCAGATCAGCAGCCGGTTCACCGGGTTCTTCGCCTCGGGCAGGATGCGCCCACGCACGAAGAACAGCATCAGCACCGGCACCAGCGTCACCGACAGCAGCGCCGCGCCGGCCATGGCGAAGGTCTTGGTGTAGGCGAGCGGCGAAAACAGGCGCCCTTCCTGGCCCTCCAGCGTGAACACGGGCAGGAAGGATACGGTGATGATCAGCAGCGAGAAGAACAGCGCCGGACCGACTTCCTTGCACGCGGCGAGGATGGCCGCGGCGCGGCGGGCGCCCGCGTCGTCGCCCGCGGGCGACGCATCCAGCCGCTCCAGATGCTTGTGCGCGTTCTCGATCATGACGATCGCCGCATCGACCATCGCCCCGATCGCGATCGCGATGCCGCCCAGGCTCATGATGTTGGAGCCCAGCCCGAGCCAGCGCATGGCGATGAAGGCGATCAGGATGCCCAGCGGGAGCGTGACGATCGCCACCAGCGCGCTGCGCACGTGGAGCAGGAACACCACGCACACCGCGGCGACGATCAGGCTTTCCTCCAGCAGCGTCCATTTGAGGTTGGCGACGGCACGCTCGATCAGCGTCGAGCGGTCATACACCGGCACAATCTCGGCGCCCGCCGGGAGGCCGGGGGCGATTTCGGCGATCTTGGCCTTGACGTTGGCGATGACGTCGAGCGCGTTCTGGCCGAAGCGCGCCATGACGATGCCGGAGGCCACCTCGCCCTCGCCGTTGAGCTCGGCGATGCCGCGCCGCTCGGCCGGCACCAGCTCGACGCGGGCGACATCGGCCACCCGCACCGGCGTGCCGCGCTCGGCTTTCAGCACGATGCCGGCGATGTCCTCGATGCTGCGCAGGTAGCCGCGCCCGCGCACCATGTATTCCTTTTCCGCGAGCTCGACGACGCGGCCGCCGACGTCGCGGTTGGAGGCGCGGATCGCCTTCGTCACCTCGTCGAGCGCGATGCCGTAGCCGGCCAGCCGTTGCGGGTCCACGGTGACCTGGTACTCGCGCACGAAGCCGCCGATGCTCGCCACCTCGGCGACGCCATTGGCCTTGGTGAGCTGGTAGCGCACGTACCAGTCCTGCAGGCTGCGCGTGTCGGCAAGGCTCATGTCCTTGCCCAGCAGCGCGTACTGGTACACCCAGCCGACGCCGGTCGCATCCGGCCCGATCTGCGGCGCGACGCCCGCCGGCAGGCGCCCGGCGGCGGTGCTCAGGTATTCGAGCACGCGCGAGCGCGCCCAGTAGATGTCGGTGCCGTCCTCGAAGATCACATACACATAGGACGCGCCGAACATCGAGAAGCCGCGCACCACCTTGGCGCGGGGCACCGCCAGCATCGACGTGGTGAGGGGGTAGGTGACCTGGTCCTCGACCACCTGCGGCGCCTGGCCGGGGAAGTCGGTGTAGACGATGACCTGCACGTCGGAGAGGTCGGGCAGGGCGTCGAGCGGCGTGTGCTTCACCGCGTACAGCCCGCCGCCGATCAGGAACAGCGTGGCGAGCAGCACGAGGAAGACGTTGCGCGCCGACCAGTCGATGATGCGGTCGAGCACGCCCGCCGAGGCGGCTGCGGCCGGCGCGGGCGAAGGCGACACGTCGGCCGGGTGCGTCGCGCTTTCGGCCTGGTTGCCGGCCATGTCAGTGGCCTCCGTGGGCGCTGCCGGCGGCGGGCGCCTGCGCCGCCGACAGGCGCTCGATGCGGGTGATGACGTATTCGCCCGCGCCGCGCTCGCCGAACTCGAATCGCACCGGCAAGCCGGGGGCGATCCCCCGCGCCAGCGCGGGGTCGGCCAGGGTGAAGTCCATCGTCATCGGCGGCCAGTTCAGCGCCGGGATGTCGCCGTGGCTGATCGTGACGCTGCCGGCTTCCATGTCGATGGCGTCGATCGTGCCTTCGGCGCGGAGGCTGGCCGCAGCTTGGTGCGTGGCGTGTTCGGCTGCGGCGGCCGGGCCGGCGTCGCCGAGGTTAGACAGCGCGGCCCTGAGCTGGCTTTCCGAGTCGATCAGGAAGTTCGCCGACACCACCACGCGCTCGCCTGGCTTCACGCCGTCCACCACTTCCACGAAGTCGCCGCCACGCGCGCCGAGGCGCACCGGCTGCGGCCGGAAGCGGCCGTCGCCGAGGGCGAGCAGCACGACCTGGCGGCGGCCGTCGTCGATCACCGCGGAGTCGGGCACCGTCGTCACCGGCTGCGCACCGCCCACCGCGAGTTCGACTTGCGCGTACATGCCCGGCCGCAGCGCGCCGTCGCGGTTGTCCAACTCCAGGCGCACGCGGGTGCTGCGCGTGGCAGTGTCGAGGGTGGGGTAGAGGTAGCCGACCCGGGCCTCGAACCGCCGTCCCGGGAAGGCGTCGAAGGTCACGCTGGCGGTCTGTCCCACGCGCAGGCGCGCCAGGTCGCGCTCGTAAATGTCGGCGAGCACCCACACCCGCGACAGGTCGCCGATGCGGAACAGCGCCTCCCCCGGCATGAAGCGCGCGCCCTGCACCGCGGCCTTTTCCAGCACGATGCCGTTGGCAGGCGCATGGAAGGTCTGGCGCGCGGCGGTCTGGCCGGCCACCTCGAGGTTGCGCAGCCGCGCGCGCGTCGCGTCGGCCAGGCGCCGCGCCGCTTCGCCGGCCACCGCATCGCTGGCGCCGCTGTCGCGCGCCAGGCGCTCGGCGATGCGCAACTCCTCGCCGGCCGACTGCAGTTCCGGGCTCCAGGTGGTGAACAGCGGCTGGCCCTTGCGCACCGGATCGCCCACCGCGCTCACGTGCAGGCGTTCGATCCAGCCCTCGAAGCGCGGCGCGACGACGACCTGGGCGCGCTCGTCCAGCTCCACGCGGCCGGTGGCGCGCACCGCCGTGTCCACGCTGCGGGTCTCGACCAGCGCGGTCTTCACGCCCAGCGTCTGCATGCGCGCCGGGCTGACCGCGACGACGCCGGCGTCGTCCGGGCGATCATCGGCGTACACCGGGATGTAGTCCATGCCCATCGAGTCCTTCTTCGGCACCGGCGAGGTGTCGGGCAGGCCCATCGGGTTGCGGTAGTAGAGGATCTTGCGTTCGCCTGCCACAGGCGCGGCGGCGGAGGTGGCTGCTGCCGGTGTGGTGCTCGGGGCGGCGGGCGCGTCGGCGGCCGGGCGGTGGCCGAGCCAGTAGCCGGCGCCGGCGGCCAGGGCGAGCGCGGCGGCGATCGCCGTCATGCGCAGGGCGGAAGTCACTTCGGTTCCCCAACGAGTCTGTGGATCTCGCTCAAGGCGAGCCGGGTGTCGAGTTCGGTCTGCAGCGTCTTCATGCGAATGTCGATGAGCTGGCGCTCGGCCTCGATCACGCTGTCGAAATCGACTTTGCCGCTCGTCAGCGCCGCGCGGCTCGCGTCGCGGGTGGCCAGCGCCTGCGGCAGCAGCGTGCGCTCGAGCAGGCGCAGGCTGTCGCGGCCGGCGGCGAACATCGACCAGGCGCGGCCGAGCTCGCCGGCGGCACGCGCCTCGGCATCGGCGCGGCGCGCCTCGGCGGCGCTGAACATGTGTTCGGCTTCGCGTTCGCGGGCGCGGCGGCTGTCCTGCTGCAGCGGAATCATGACCTCGAACATCACGTCCCACGAGTTCCTGCCCTCGTAGGGCCGGTTGTTGCGCAGGCCGACACTGAAGTCGGGCAGGCGGTCGCGGTAGGTGCGCTCGCGTTCGGCACGGGCGACGTCGATCGCGGAGGCCATGCTGTGCACCTCGGGGTTGCGGCTGCGCGCGGCCTCGAACAGGGCGGCCGGATCGAGCCCGTCGGGCAGTGCCGGCGGCGCGGCGGGCGCGGCGAGCGGCGCGTCGGGCGCGCGCGCGAGCAGGCCGTTGAGCGCGGCGGCAAGGCCGCGGCGGCGCTGCTCGACATCGAGCAGCGCGATGCGCTGTGTGGTGATCTCGCGCTGCATGCGCAGCACCGCCTGCTGCGGCAGCAGGCCCAGGCGGTAGCGCGCCAGGCTGAGCTCCTCCAGGCCCTGCAGCAGGTCGAGCGCCTGGCGGTTGAGCCCCTGTTCGCGGTCGGCGGCGTAGTAGCGCAGCCAGACCGCTTCGATGTTCGCCGCCAGCCCGGCCCACGCCGCATCCCGCGCCGCGCCGGCCTGCGTGGCGCGCGCCGCGGCGGCCTGCGCCGCCAGCTCGCGCTTGCCCCAGCCTGGAATCGGCTGGGTGATGCGGTAGCGCGTCTCGCCCACCTGACCCGGCAGCAGCGAGGCCGGGCGGTCGCGCATCGTCATCGCGTTGGTGATGTCCATCAGCTCGACTTCGAAGCTCGGGTCCGGCAGCGCGCCGGCCGGCTCCACGCGCTCGCGCGCCGCGGCCGCCTCGGCACGCTCGGCAGCGAAGGCCGGATTGTTCTGGCGCGCGAGCTCGATCAGGCTGCGGACGCTGGCACCGGGCGGCGCGTCAGCGGGCAGGGTTTCGGCGCGAACCGCGCTCGCGGCGAAACCGAGGGCGAGGCAGAACGCGACGACTGTGGGCCGCCGGCAACGCATCAGGGGGTGACTTCGAGGCTGGTGACGGTAAGGGCGCCGCCGACCTTGTCGACAGTGAAGCGGATCCTGTCACCCGCCTTCACGCGTTCGAGCATGGCTGGGTCGGCCGCGCGAAAGACCATGGTCATCGCCGGCATGGCGAGCGACTCGATCGGACCGTGGGCGATGGTCAGCTTGACGGCCGCCTTGTCAACCTTCTTGACGGTTCCGTCGACATGGCGCGATGCCACGTCGCTGCTCGCGCTCGTGGCCGGGTGGTGGGCATCGTGGTCGCTCTGGGCCTGGGCCAAGACTGCGCCGGGGGCGGCAAGACTCAACACCGCAACGAGGGAGGTGGCGCGAAGAAACGTGTGCATGGTGACGTCCTTGATGCTGGCAGGGGCAGCGGAATGCTGTCGGTGAGCCAGTATGCAGGGCGTAGGGCAACCCCGGGCTGACGGCGGGATTACATTTTTGTCAGCCAGGAGGCGTTGCGCGATCGATCGTGCGCGCGATGGAGCAGGGGTCGGCGAGGCCGACCGCCCGGCCTGCCCGCACGAAAGGGGGGCAGGCCGGGCGTGGATCAGTGCGCCGCGCTGACGGCGACGCGATGCTCCCCCGCCGTCTCCGGGTGGGCCGCCTGCTTGACGAGCAGCGCGATCGCAGCGACGACTGCGGGGATGGCGACGATGGCGAAGATTTCGCCGAAGCCCATCTGGCGTGCGGTCAGTTCGGCAACGAGGAAGGAGCCGGCGATGCCGCCGAAGCGGCCGATGCCCAGCATCCAGGCGACGCCCGACGCGCGGCCGGCGGTGGGATAGAAGCCTGCCGCCAGGGCCGGCAGCGACGACTGCGACGTGTTCATGACCGCGCCCGCGACAAACACGACCACCACCAGCAGGCCGACGTTGCCGACCACCTGGCCGATGGCATAGATGGCGACCGCGGTCAGGCCATAACCGATGGCGATGATGCGGTTGGCGTTGAAGCGATCCATCAGCCAGCCGAACAGGACGGCACCGACACCACCGAGCGGGAACAGCGCCGCGATCAGGGTCGCGTCCTTGGGCTCGAGGCCGGCTTCCTTGAACAACACCGGCATCCAGTTGATCAGCGCGTAGAAGATGACCAGGCCCATGAAGTAGGCCAGCCACAGCATCACCGAACCGACCGCATAGGAGCGCGAGAACACCACCGCGAGGCCGCTCTTGCCTTCAGCCACGGACTTGCTTTCGCTGAGGACGAAGGAGGTGGCATTGACGGCGGTGGCGGAGATGTGGCCCAGCACCTTGCGGATCTTGTCCATTGCCTGGCCCTTGGCGACCATGTAGCGGATCGACTCGGGCAGCAGCCACAGCAGCAGCACGGTGAGCACGAGCGGCGCGACACCGCCCAGGATCAGCACGCTGCGCCAGCCGAACGTCGGAATCATCCACGCCGCGAGGAAGCCGCCGAAGGCCGCGCCCAGCGGGAAGCCGCAGAACATGGCGTTGGTCAGCGTGGCGCGGCGCTTGGTCGGGCAGTATTCGCTCATCAGGGTCACTGCATTGGGCATCGCCGCGCCCAGGCCGAGACCGGTGACGAAGCGCCACAGCGTCAGCGACTGCAGATCGGCGGCGAACCCCGAGGCCAGACAGGCGACGGCGAACAGCAGCACCGAGCCGGTGAGGACGCGCTTGCGGCCGAGGCGATCGGCCAGCGGTCCGGCCAGCAGCGCTCCGGCCGCCAGGCCGAACAGGGCGGCGCTCAGCACCGGTGCCAGGGCCGGTTTGGTGACGCCCCATTCCTTGATCAGCGAAGGGGCGATGTAGCCGATGGCGGCGGTATCGAAGCCATCGAGCAGCACGATGGTGAAACACAGGGCGAAGATGCGCCACTGAAAGCCCGAGAACGGGTTGTTGTCCAGGAACGTCTGGACGTCGAGGCCTTTGGAAGTCTGCATGGGTTGTCTCCAGGGGTGAGTCCGGCCGCCGTCAGGCAATCGTGTGCCGACGGGGCGTGTTGCCGGCGATGGACCGCGTCCCGGCGGGCAGCGCCGGCGCGGGGCGGTTCATCGCGGCCGCTGGTGTTTCTGTGTCAGTCGAGGCCTTCTTATTCGAGGCTTTCGAACGGCAGGCCGACGTAGTTTTCCGCCAGCGAGGTGGCGGCGGCGCGGGAACTCACCACATAGTCGAGCTGGGCACGGCGGAAGCGGCGGGTGATGGTGTCCTCACCCTCGAAGTCGTGCAGCATGCTGGTCATGAACCAGGAGAAATGCTCGCCGCGCCACACGCGCTTCAGTGCGGTGGTGCTGTAGCCGTCCAGGCCCGCCTGGCTGTTGTCGCGGTAGAAGTCGCGGATCGCCCTGGTCAGCACCACCACGTCGCCGGCGGCGAGGTTGAGGCCCTTGGCACCGGTGGGCGGCACGATGTGGGCCGAGTCGCCGGCCAGGAACAGGCGGCCGTGCTGCATCGTCTCGCAGATGAAGCTGCGCATCGCGATGATGCCCTTCTGGAAGATGCGGCCTTCCTTCAGCGCCCAGCCCTCGTCGTTCGCCATGCGGGCGCGGAACTCCGCACAGATGCGGTCTTCGGACCAGTTATTGACGTTGTCGGTGGGGTCGCACTGGAAGTACATGCGCTGGATGGTCGGGGTGCGCGTGCTCACCAGCACGAAGCCGCGGTCGCTCTGGGCGTAGATCAGCTCCTCGCTCGACGGCGGCGCCTCGCACAGGATGCCGAACCAGCCGCAGGGATAGGTCTTCAGGTGCTCGACGCGCTGCGCGGCGGGGATCGCCTGGCGCGAGGGGCCGTGGAAGCCGTCGCAGCCGGCGATGAAGTCGGCGCGGATCTCGTGCGGCTCGCCGCCCTTGGCGTAGCGGATGTAGGGCCGGGTGGTGGTGACGTCATGCAGGCTGACGTCGGACACACCGAACTCGATGGTCGTGCCGTTGGCCAGCACCGCGGCGACCAGATCCTTGATGACCTCGTGCTGGGGGTAGACCGTGATCGACTTGCCGCCGGTCAGTTCATGGAGGTCGATGCGGTGACGCTTGCCGCCGAAGGCCAGTTCGATGCCGTGGTGCTCGAAGCCCTCGCGCACCATGCGCTCGCCGACCCCGACCTGCTTGAGCAGTTCGACGGTCGGATGCTCGAGCACACCGGCCTTGATCGTGCCCTCGATCGCTTCGCGCGTCTGGGTTTCGACGATGATCGAGGCGATGCCCTGGCGGTGGAGCAGATGCGAGAGCAGCAAGCCGGCGGGACCGGCGCCGATGATGCAGACCTGAGTTGTGTTGACCATTTTCCTTCCTCCTTTTCTGTGGGGCTCACGAGTGAAACTTCGCCGGGTGATGCGTGGTGCGAAGTTCGGCCGCCATCGTAGGGGGAGGGATAAATATCGAGAATGTGAGATATGTCGATATTGAAGGTACTTTTCGAAAGTGTTGAATCGGTGCGAAAGTGTTGCGTCGGCGGTGAGAGGGCCGCCTTACGCGGTGCCGGTGGGTGTCTCTGCGGCGGCCTGGCCGTGAAGCTTGCGGAAGGCCGACGGCGTCATGCCCTGGGTTCGCGCGAAGAAACGCGAGAAATACGCCTGATCGTCGAACCCCAGTTCGTAGCCGATGCGGGTGACGTCCAGATCGGAGTAGGCCAGCAGGCGGCGCGCCTCGAGCAGCAGGCGGTCGTGGATGAGCGCCTGCGCGCTGCGGCCCGTCTTGCGCCGGCAGGTCGCGTTGAGCTGGGCGGGTGACACGCCGAGCTGGCCGGCGTAGAAGCTGACCGGGCGCCATTCGCGAAAGTGCCTGTCGATCAGCTCGTGGAAGCGGTCGATGCGCTGGCGGAAGCGGTCGCGGTCGGCTTCGCGCGGGTCCTGTTCGCCCGCGCGCGCCAGCCACACCAGAACCTCGATCAGCAAGGCCATCAGGATGCAGGCCCTGCCCGGTCTCGCGGCGCCGTACTCGGCGCTGAAGCGGGCGAAGTGGTTCTTGAGCAGGGCCAGCCCGTCGGCGTCGTCGGCCAGCGCATGGCGTCTCGCCACGTTCAGCGAATCGCGCAGTTCGGGCGCCAGATGCAGCAGTTCCGCGATCAGGAAGTGCGGCAGGGTGACGATGTGGCCCACCAGGTTGGGCGAGAACGAGAAGGCGTGGATCGCCCGCGGCGGAATCAGCACGATGCACGGCGGCGCCAGCGGCTCGGTCAGCGTTTCAAGGGTGATGCAGGCATCGCCGGCCTCGAGCATCAGCACCTGCAGCAGGTTGTCGTGGCGGTGGGGGGCGATCTTCCACTCGTGCAGGGAACTGCGCGCCGCGATGGTTTCGTAGTGCACCAGGTCGGACGACGGCCAGATCTCCCTCTCGCCGAAAAGCTTGTAGGTCGGAACGCGAGCATCGTCCATCGGCGATCATCCTGTCCGTGGTGCGGTCGGAGAATGATAGTCAAATCGGCGTGCCGGCTGTCACCTCGCGGTGGGGCGGGTCCGGCTACGGACCCTGATCGTGCCGCGCATGCCTGCCTGGTAGTGGCCGGGAATCAGGCAGGCGTACTCGAACTCGCCCGCGCGGTTGAAGTGCCAGATCATCTCGCCACGCGCGCCCGGGGCGACGTGCGCCATCCACGGTTCGTCGTGCTCCATCTCGGGGAAGCGCTCCATCAGCGCCGCGTGCTCCTGCAGCGCCGCGGGCGTGCCGATCACCATCTCGTGCATCACCTGGCCGCGATTGTGGTGGGTGAAGCGGATCGTCTCGCCCACGCGCACATCGATATGGTCGGGCGTGAAGCGCATGTGGTCGGACATCTCGATCGCGATCGTGCGATCCACTTTCGATTCCTCGCCGGCGATGCCCCAGTCCTGCTGCTCGGGGGCTGCCGGCGCGGCCTTGCTGCCGCCATGGGCGGCGTCGCCGTGGGCGAGGGCGTTGCGGTGCACGGCGAGCAGGCCGGCTGCGGCGCAGGCGGCGGTGATCAGACGGCGTCGGAGCGGGTTGTTCATGTCGCTTGTCCTTGCCGCATCTGCGGCCTGGTCATGATCGGGTTCGGGGGGCGAGATGGACTGCGGCCCTGCTTCAGTGGCCCGCATGTCCGCCCGGCTTGCGCACGGTCAGTTCCGTCGTCGGCGTGGTTCGAGGGCGCGCCATCGCCGGCCGGCCCGGTGAGCCGCCGCGAACCGGCTCGGCCAGCGGCGCGCCGGTCCATTCGCGGGCGACGGTGCCGGGCGGATGGCGGAACCAGCCGGGGTCGGAGTAATCGTCCGCCTTCTGCCCGCGCCGCACCTTCAGCACGGTGAACATGCCGCCCATCTCCACCGCGCCGAACGGGCCCTGACCGGTCATCATCGGCAGCGTGTTGTCGGGCAGCGGCATCTCCATCTCGCCCATGTCGGCCATGCCGCGCTCGCCCATCACCATGTAGTCGGGCACCAGCTTCTGGATGTTCTCGACCAGGCCGCGATGGTCGACGCCGATCATGGTCGGCACGGCGTGGCCCATCGCGTTCATGGTGTGGTGCGACTTGTGGCAGTGCATCGCCCAGTCGCCTTCCTCGTCGGCGATGAACTCGATCTGGCGCATCTGGCCGACGGCCACGTCGGTGGTGACCTCGGGCCAGCGCGATTCGCGCCGCGTGGGGCCGCCGTCGGTGCCGGTGACTTCGAACTCGTGGCCGTGGATGTGGATCGGGTGGTTGGTCATCGTCAGGTTGCCGATGCGCACCCGCACGCGGTCGCCCTGCCGCACATTGAGCGAGTCGATGCCGGGGAAGGCGCGGCTGTTCCAGGTCCACAGGTTGAAGTCGAGCATCGTGTTGACCTTGGGCACATAGCTGCCGGGTTCGATGTCATATGCATTGAGCAGGAAGCAGAAGTCGCGGTCCACGCGCTCGATCAGCGGGTGCGGTGCACGCGGGTGGGTGACCCAGAAGCCCATCATGCCCATCGCCATCTGCGTCATCTCGTCGGCGTGCGGGTGGTACATGAAGGTGCCTGGGCGGCGCGCGACGAACTCGTAGACGAAGGTCTTGCCCGGCGGGATCTGCGGCTGGGTGAGGCCGCCGACGCCATCCATGCCGTTGGGCAGGCGCTGGCCATGCCAGTGGATGGTGGTGTGCTCGGGCAGGCGGTTGGTGACGAAGATGCGCACGCGGTCGCCCTCGACGACTTCGATCGTCGGCCCCGGCGACTGGCCGTTGTAGCCCCACAGCCGCGCCACCATGCCGGGCGCGATCTCGCGCTCGACCGGCTCGGCGACGAGGTGGAACTCCTTCACGCCGGCGTTCATGCGCCACGGTGCGGTCCAGCCGTTGAGCGTGACGACCGGGTCGTATGGGCGGCCGTTGGGAGGGGATAGCGGCGCGGCGGTCGCTGCGCTCGACTGGATGACCGGCTCGGGCAGGGCGGCCATCGCCACCCGGCTGACGGCACCGGCGGCGGCCAGCAGGCCGGCACCGGCGAGGAACTGACGTCGGTTCGACATGATGGTCTCCGGGATATTCAATGGCCGCCACCGGCCACCGCCGGGGCTTCGCTGGCTTGAAGGACGAGCGGGGTGATCGGCTGCCCCAGCAGGCTCGCCTTGAGGGCGGCGTCGGCGCGCCAGAAGTCGCGCTCGGCTTCGATCGCCTGCACCACGCTCGCGATCTGGGCACGCGCTTCGGCGAGCAGGTCGAAGACACCGATCAGCATGCCGTTGTATTGCAGTACCGACTCTTCGACGATGTTCTGCCGCAGCGGCACGATCTCGTCACGGTAATGGCGCGCCAGGTCGTGGGCGCTGCGATAGCCGTCGTAGGTCGTGCGCACATGCGAACTGGCATCACGGGCAACCTGGACGCTGCGGTTGAAGGCGGCGAGGTAACGTGCCTGTCCGCCCGATCGAAGCGCATCGCCGAAGTCGAACAGCGGCAGCGGGAGTTCGATCTCGAAGCCCTTCTGGGTCGGTTGCCCGGTTTCGCTGTTGCTCACGCCGGAGAGATGCAATCCGTTCACGACACTGGTCACGCGCGTCAGTCCCAGGTCCTTCGCCGTGCGCTCGAGGTCGGCGCGGGCGATGCGAACGTCGAGCCGTTCGTCGAGCAGCGCCTTGCCGGCAGTGGCTTCATCCATCGGCGCCGTGGGCAGTGCGGGCAGGCGATCGGGCAGTTTCAGCGCGAGGGCCTGCGTCGGGGTGAGACCCAGGCGCCGCACCAGGGCTTCGCGCAGGGCGGCCGCGTTCTGGCGCGCACGCACGACGGCCGCCACCGCTTCGGCGGACAGCGCCTGTTCGCGCGCGCGCTGCAGGCGGCTGAAGTTGCCGGCAGCCTGCATCCGGCGCGCGAGCTCGGCCGTCGTGCCGGCCGCTGAGGCCGCATCTTCGCGGTAGCGCGCGATCTGGCGCGCGGCGACGGCATCGATCCAGGCCTGGCGCACTTCGGTGACGGTGTTCAGCAACGCGCTCGAGGCCTGCAGCCGGGTCTGCTGCTGGCGGAATTCGGCACGCTCGAGGCGGGCGGGCAGGAGCAGGAGATCGAGCAGCGAGACGCTCAGCGAGCGGCCAATGTCGAGCTCCCGCTCGCCGCCGCCCGAACGCAGCAAGCGCTCGAAACCGAACACCGGGTTGGGCATGCGGGCCGACTGGGTCGCCTCGGCCGAGGCGGAGGCCGCGTCCGCCAGCAACACCTGGAACGCGGGGCTGTAGCCCAACGCGATCCGGACCGCGTCATCCATCGACACCGGCTTTTCCAGCAGGCGATCGACTTCGGCGGTCATCGAGGCCCGTTCCTGGTCGGAACGCAGCCATCGCACTTCGGTCCCCGCCTGCGTCTGCGCGTAGCGCTGGACTTCCCGGTAGTTCTCGTCGATGGCCACGCCGGCACAGCCGGTCAGAACGATTGCGGCCATCGCAGACAACGGCACCGGCCCCTTCATGGCTTCGCTCCCGGGCGAGGCGCGGGGTTCAGATGTCCCGTGTGTCCGCCCAATCTGCCCGCTTCGTCGTTCACCTCGCGCCACGGGCGCAGCGGCTCATCCGGCCGATAGGGTCGATGGGTTTCAAGCGGTGACTGGTATGGCGACAGGACCACCGCCGTGGCCGACGTCCCGTCGTCAGCCCGTGGCTGCGCACCCGTCGGCGGGCGCTCGGGGGGAGCGGGTGCGGTATCGGAAGCGAGGGCACCCAACACGATGCCGAGCCCAACACCGATGCCTCCGGCGATGCGGAGGATGCGTTCTCTGTGCATTGGGGGATATCCGTTTTCTTGTTCTTCATCGGGTGGCGAAGGCGGGCAAACCGCACCCGCCTTCGCCACGGCCGCTACTTCGTCGCCGGCGGCGAAGCGGCGGCCGGCGCCTTCATCATCCGCTGCATCATGTCCATGTGCTGCTGCATCATCTTCATGTGCTCCTGCATCAGCGCCGGGTCCATCATCATCATGCCGCCCGCTGCGCCCGGTCCGGCCCCCGGGCCCCGGCCGCCTTGCATCGGCGTGCCCCTGGGGCCGCCCATGGGTCCTCCCATCGGGCCGCCCATCGGACAAGGCTGTGTCGCCGCTTGCGCGGCGGTTTCCAGCGCCTTGATCTGTTCTTCCATCAGCGCCATCCGGCGCTCGGGGTCGGTCGCTTCCCGGATCGCCTTCATGCGCACCTGCAGCGCCGGGACACTGGCGGCCGGGGGCCATTCCTGAGCCTGGCGCGTCGCGCTCACTCCGGTCCCCTGAGCGGAAACCGGGCCGGCGGCCAAGCCAAGGGACATGACAAGGGCCAGGGTCAAACCGGACACGATGGAACTGTTGGGTTTCATGATCGACCTCCGCAGGGATGAACAGGATGCGACGGGGGCAACTGCCACGTTCGCATCTTGGCGCGCCCGTCCTGTCCGCCGGCTGACCCTTCGATTACATCTTTGTAATCCTGCCGTCGGCGTCGGTCGCGCAGGGCACAATGCGGTCGGATGCCTGCAATGAAGACCGTGCGAAGCTGCGCGAGACCGTGATGAAGATCCTGATCGTCGAGGACGAACCCAAGACCGGCGACTACCTGCGCCAGGGCCTGAGCGAGGCCGGCTTCGTCGTCGACCTCGCGCGTGACGGCCTCGACGGCCTGCACCTGGCACTCACCGGCGATTACGACCTCGTCGTGCTCGATGTCATGCTCCCCTCGCTCGACGGCTGGGGCGTGCTGCAGACGCTGCGGCGCGGCGGGCACGACATGCCGGTGCTGTTCCTGACCGCGCGCGACCAGGTCGAGGACCGCGTGCGCGGGCTGGAACTGGGTGCCGATGATTATCTGGTGAAGCCCTTCGCCTTCTCCGAACTGCTGGCGCGGGTGCGCACCCTGCTGCGCCGCGGAAAGGCGAAGGAGACCGAGGTGTTGCGCGCAGCCGACCTCGAACTCGACCTGCTGCGCCACCGCGTGACGCGCGCCGGCACCCGCATCGACCTCACCGCCAAGGAGTTCGCGCTGCTCGAACTGCTGCTGCGCCGCCAGGGCGAAGTGCTGCCGCGTTCGCTGATCGCCTCGCAGGTGTGGGACATGAACTTCGACAGCGACACCAACGTCATCGAAGTGGCGGTGCGCCGGCTGCGCGCCAAGGTGGACGAGCCTTTCGACCCGAAGCTGATCCGTACCGTGCGCGGCATGGGCTATGTGCTCGAGGCGCCGGAGCCTGCGCGGTGAGGCTGTCGCTGACCGCGCGCCTGGCGCTGCTGTTCGCTGCCGCCACGGCCAGCTTGCTGGTGGTGGTGGCGGTGGTGCTCGGACAGGCGGCCGAGTCGCATTTCGTCGAACTCGACGAGCACGAGCTGTCGGGCAAGATGACGCTGATCGGCAATCTGCTGCAGCGCGTCGATTCGCCTGCGGCCCTCGACGCGCTGCCGCAGCGGCTGGACGACGCGCTGGTCGGCCACGACGCGGTCGCGGTGCTGATCCGCAATGCCGAGGGGGCGGTGATCTACGCCTTTCATCCGCAGGCTTTCGCCGCTGCGCAGACCGGTGGCGCGCCGCTGCCGATCACCGGTGCGGCGTGGCGGGTCGACGGGCGGCAATACCTCGGCTACGAATCGCCGTTCCATCTTCCACTGGCGGAGGGCGACGGCCAAAGCGCGGCGCGCGAGGTGCGCGTGCTGCTCGCGATCGACGTGTCGCACCACCAGCATTTCCTCGATTCGGTGCGCAACCGGCTGTGGCTCGGCATCGCGGTCGCGGCGGTGGCGGCGGCGCTGCTCGGCTGGTTCGCCGCGCATCGCGGCCTGGCGCCACTGCGCCGGGTGGCGGCGACTGCGCGCGGCCTGTCGGCGGAGCATCTGGACGAGCGCCTCGACGAGCGCGGCGCACCGGCCGAGCTGCGCGAACTGGTGGAAGCCTTCAACGGCATGCTCGACCGCCTGCAGTCGTCGTTCCGCCGCCTGTCGGACTTTTCTGCCGACATCGCCCACGAGTTGCGCACGCCGGTGTCCAACCTGATGACGCAGACCGCGGTGGCGCTGTCGAAGGCGCGCAGCGCGGACGAGTATCGCGAGGTGCTGGGCTCCAACCTCGAGGAGTATGAGCGCATCGCGCGCATGGTCGGCGACATGCTGTTCCTCGCCCAGGCCGAGAACGGCCGCCTGCCGCTGCCGGTCGAAACCGTCACGCTGGCCGACGAGGCGCGCGCGCTGGCCGAGTTCTACGAGGCGCTGGCCGACGAGGGCGGCGTGAGTATCGCGGTCCATGAGGCGGGCGCGGGCATCGCAGTGGCCGGCGACCGGCTGATGCTGCGGCGCGCGTTGTCCAATCTGCTGTCGAACGCGCTGCGCCATGCGCCGTCGGGCGCGACCGTCGCGATCGATATCGACCGTCAGGGCGACGACGCGGTGATCGTCGTGTCCAACCCGGGCGAAGCCATTCCAGTGGAGGAGCTGTCGCGCATCTTCGAGCGCTTCCACCGTGCCGGTGCCGACCGACGCGATCGCGGCGAAGGCGCCGGGCTCGGGCTGGCGATCACCCGCTCCATCGTCGAGGCGCACGGCGGGCGGGTGACGGTGACTTCCGACGCCGTGGCGACGCGCTTCACCCTGGCCCTGCCGCTTGCGCGCCCGCGACCGCCGCGCGCGGCGGACTGAAACCATCGAACACGCTCAAGGAGAATGCAGCATGAGGCACACATCCCCGTTTCCCTTCGGTTTCCGCTCCGGGCCGTCGTCGGCGCCACGCCGCCTCGTCGGCGCGTTCGTCTGCGCCGCCGTCCTCGGTCTGCCGGCGGCCTTCGCTGCCGGCGACGAGGTGACGATGTACAAGGATCCGAACTGCGGCTGCTGCTCGAAATGGGCCGAGCACATGCGGGCGCACGGCTTCAGCGTGAAGGAGATCGGCACGCCGCAGATGGGCGCGGTCAAGCAGGCGGCCGGCGTGCCTCAGGCGCTGGGTTCCTGCCACACCGCGAAGATCGGCAAGTATGTGATCGAGGGCCACGTGCCGGCAGCCGACGTCAAACGCCTTCTGGCGGAGAAACCGGCGGTCGTCGGCCTCTCCGCGCCGGGCATGCCGCAGGGCTCGCCGGGTATGGAAGGTCCGTTCCCGGCCGACCGCTACGACGTCGTCAGCTTCGACCGCGAAGGTCGCACCGCCGTGTTTGCGCAGCACTGAGCACGGCGGGCGAGGCCTCATCGCCGAGAGTTCGGAGTCGCGGCAACCTGAGCCCGATCGTCCGCAGGCTCCATCGCTCGATCGGCGGCGCAGACGAAGTTCGCTCGTCGTTCCGCGGGGCGCATTCGATGCATGCGTGCGAGTCGTCCCGCCGGGCGCAAGCTCGATGAGTGCGCGACAATGGCGTCAGCGAATCGCGATCGAATCGCCAGGAGCAAGCCATGAAACGTCCTCCACCGCGCCGCAGGGCCGCACGCGCCCTGATTGCGGCACTGGCGCTGTCCGTGCTCGCGCCGTCCTTTCTGACGCTGTCTGTCGTCTCGCCGGCCATCGCGCAGCAGCGCGACACGGTGACCGGCGATCGCGGCGGCGACATGGCCGTCGATCTGGTCGTGGTGCGGCCGCTGGGCATCGTCGCCACGGTGATCGGCACCGCCGGCTTCGTGCTGGCCCTGCCGTTCACCGTGCCGAGCGGCAGCACCGGGGACACCGCGCGCGAGTGGGTCGTGGCGCCCTTCGAATACACCTTCAATCGCCCGCTGGGCGACTTCGACCGCTGCGGCGCCGACCGCCACCCCTGCGGGCAGCGATGAGCGCAGCGGAGGTCGCCTGCGCTCCGGCTGCCTTCGCGCAGCGGCCCCTGTTCGAACCGATCGCCCGCCTGCTGGCGGCCTGCGAGGGCCCCGGCCTGCCCGACGCGAACCGGCTCAGCGCACTGCTGCACCGCGTCGCGCCGGGGGTGGTGAGCGGCGCCGGGCGGCCGATCCGCTTCGTCGTGCCGACGGCCGACGCAGTCGACTACGAGGCGCGCATCCACGCCACCGGCGAAGTGCCGACCCGCCCCGACGACTGGCACGACTTCTTCAACGCGCTCGCTTGGTGCGCCTGGCCGCGCAGCAAGGCGGCGTGCAATGCGCGCCACATCGAGGAGCAAGGCGTGCGCGCCCGGGCAGGCCTGCCCGGGCGCGGCCCGCGGCGCGATGCGCTGACGCAGTTCGACGAGTGCGGCATGGTCGTTGCGTGCGCCGATGCCGACATCGCAGCATTGCTGGCCGCGCATGCCTGGGAGGAGGCCTTCTGGCACCGCCGCGCGCGCCTGCTGCAGACCACGCGGTTCATGGTCTTTGGCCACGGCACCTGGGACCAGCTTCGCGCCCCCTTCTTCGGGCTGTGTGCGAAGGTGCTGTATCGGGTGATCGAGCCGGCATGGCTGGCCCTGCCGATTGCCGGACGCCAGGCGGAGACCGATGCCTGGCTCTCGGGCCGTCTCGCCGACCCCGCCTTCCTCGCCACTCCGCGCGATCTGTCACCGCTGCCGCTGCTCGGTATTCCGGGCGTGACATCGGCGAGCGAGGGGGCCGATTACTATCGCGATACAAGGCAGTTCCGACCGCCCAGGAACAGGCCGGCAGCGGAACCCGGCGCGATCGACTAGGCTGAAAACCGGAGCGGCGCACCATCGGCTTCGGCGGCAAGCGGGAGCGTCGCGATCGCGCCGGTCATGAACGGGAGAACAACCATGCGCGCACGCATCCTTGTCGGTTCGCTGATCGGCGTGATCTCGTTCGCCGCCTCGTCGCTCGAGGCGCGAGGCGAATCGCTGGCGATCTGCAGCAAGTGCTGGGCACCGACCGTGTTCTCGAAATCGGGCATCGGCACGGCCAATGCCGTGGCCGAGGCGCGCGCGACGCGCGAGGCGATCGCCGGCTGGTGCCAGAACTGGACGCCCGACGACCGCGGCTGCGTGCAGCGTGAATTGTCTTCGCCCGACGCGAAG
>SHNC01000204.1 GCA_004295105.1 Betaproteobacteria bacterium
CCCCCTCCCCTTCGACCCATGGCTTGCGTATTGCAGACGGGGGCCGCGGCCGACGGCCCGCTCTGGGCGGGCCGCCCTGCGCTGCGTCAGCCGCGGTAGTAGCGCTGCGGAACGAAGGGGGTGCTGGCGACTTCGATCGGCACCGGCTTGCCGCGTACCATCGCCGACAGTTGGGTGCCCGGTTTGGCGAGCGGCGTCTGCACATAGCCCATTGCGACCGGCGCTTCCAGCGTCGGACCGAAGCCGCCGCTGGTGACGATGCCCACGCGGTTGCCGCCGGCGTCGACGATCTCCGCACCTTCGCGCACCGGCACGCGTGTGAGGGGACGCAGGCCGACGCGCTTGCGCGACACGCCGTTGGCGATCTGGCCGAGGATCACGTCGGCGCCGGGATAGCCGCCCGGGCGCGCACCGTCGGCGCGGCGCGGCTTGGACAGCGCCCACAGCAGGCTGCTTTCGACCGGCGTGGTGTTCTGGTCGAGATCGTGGCCGTACAGGCACAGGCCGGCTTCAAGGCGCAGCGAGTCGCGCGCGCCCAGCCCGATCGGAGCCACTTCCGGCTGGCTCAGCAGCTCGCGCGCGAGGGCTTCGGCCTTGTCCGCCGGCACCGAGATCTCGAAACCGTCCTCGCCGGTGTAGCCGGAGCGGCTGACGAAGCATAGGGCACCGGCGAGCGTCACGGTGGCCGTGGTCATGAACACCATCTGCGCCGTCTCGGGTGCCAGCCGCGCCAGCACGGCGGCCGCCGCCGGCCCCTGCAGCGCCAGCAGGGCGCGGCCGTCGAGCACCTCGACCTCGCAGCGGTCCGACAGATGCTTCTGCATGTGGGCGATGTCCTGCGCCTTGCACGCAGCGTTGACCACGACGAACAGTCGGTCGCCGAAGTTCGCCACCATCAGGTCGTCCATCACGCCGCCGGTCTCGTTGGTGAACAGGGCGTAGCGCTGCATGCCGACGGGCAGGTCGATGATGTCGACCGGCACCAGCGTTTCCAGCGCAGCAGCGGCGTCCGGTCCGTGCAGGAACACCTGCCCCATGTGCGAGACGTCGAACAACCCCGCCTGGGTACGCGTATGTACGTGCTCGCTGAGGATGCCCATCGGGTACTGCACGGGCATTTCGTAGCCGGCAAAGGGCACCATCTTGGCGCCGAGCGAAACGTGCAGATCGAACAGCGGGGTGCGCAGCAGCGGCGCGTCGGAGTGGTTGTCGCTCATCTTCGTTCCTTCACTGAGAGGCTGGGCATCATCAACATTCGATGACATTCACGGCGAGGCCGCCGCGGGCGGTTTCCTTGTACTTCGTCTTCATGTCCGCACCGGTGTCGCGCATGGTCTTGATGACCTTGTCGAGCGACACGAAGTGCTTGCCGTCGCCGCGCAGTGCCATGCGGGCGGCATTGATTGCCTTGATCGAGGCCATCGCGTTGCGCTCGATGCAGGGCACCTGCACGAGGCCGCCGACCGGGTCGCAGGTGAGGCCCAGGTTGTGCTCCATGCCGATCTCGGCGGCGTTCTCGACCTGCTCCGGCGTGCCGCCCATCACCTCGGCGAGCGCGCCGGCCGCCATCGAGCAGGCGACGCCGACTTCGCCCTGACAGCCGACTTCCGCGCCCGAGATCGACGCGTTCTCCTTGTACAGGATGCCGATCGCGGCCGCGGTGAGCAGAAAGCGAATGACCCCCTCCTCGCTCGCGCCGGGGACGAAGCGGCTGTAGTAATGCAGCACCGCGGGCACGATCCCGGCCGCGCCGTTGGTTGGCGCAGTGACGACGCGGCCACCGGTGGCGTTCTCTTCATTGACGGCGAGCGCGTAAAGGTTGACCCAGTCCATGGTGGTCAACGGGTCGCGCAGGCTCGCCTCGGGCGTGGCGGACAGTGTTCGATACATCTCGGCTGCACGGCGCTTGACCTTCAGCCCGCCGGGCATGATGCCCTCCTTCTCGCAGCCGCGACGCACGCACAACTGCATGACGTCCCAGATCCGCAGCAAGCCCGCGCGCGTTTCCGCATCGGTGCGCCAGGCGCGCTCGTTCTCGAGCATCACCTGGCTGATCGAAGCATTGTTCGCACGGCAGCGCTGGAGCAGTTCGGCGCCGCTGTGGAAGGGATGTGCGAGCGCCGTCGTGTCCTCGACGATGCGGTCGGCGCCGGCAGCGCTCTCGTCGACGACGAAGCCGCCGCCGACCGAGTAGTAGACCTTGCTGCGCAGGGTTTCGCCCGCCGCGTCGAAGGCGGTGATGCGCATGCCGTTCGGATGGTAGGGCAGCGACTGGCGACGGTGCATCACCAGATGATCGCGCTCGACGAACGCGATCGGATGCTCGCCGGCGAGCAGCAGCCGCTGCTCGCTGCGGATTCGCGCAAGCTTCGCATCGACCTGTTCCGGATCGATCAGATCGGGCGCCTCGCCCTCCAGACCGAGCAGCACGGCCTTGTCGCTGCCGTGCCCCTTGCCGGTGGCGCCCAGCGAACCGAACAGTTCGGCCTTCACGCTTGCGACGCCTGCCAGCAGGCCGGCGTCCTTCAGGCCGTTGACGAACACCTGCGCGGCGCGCATCGGTCCCACGGTATGCGAGGACGAGGGACCGATGCCGATCTTGAACAGATCGAAAACGCTGATCGCCATGGTCGTGGGCTCCCGCTCAGCGGCCGTAAACCGGGAAGCGGGCGCACAACTCGCCGACTTTCGCGCGCACCGCATTCACCACCGCCGGATTGTCGATGTCGTCGAGGATGTCGCAGATCCAGCCGGCGAGCTCCTTCACTTCGGCGACGCCGAAACCGCGGGTGGTCGCCGCCGGCGTGCCGATGCGGATGCCGCTGGTCACGAAAGGCGACTGCGGATCGTTGGGCACGGTGTTCTTGTTGACCGTGATGTGCGCGGCACCGAGCGCGGCGTCGGCCGCCTTGCCGGTGATGCCCTTGGCGATCAGGTCGACCAGGAACAGATGATCGTCGGTGCCGCCGGAGACGATCCGGTAACCGCGCTCGACGAACACGCCAGCCATCGCGCGCGCGTTCTCCAGCACCTGCTTCTGGTACTGGGCGAAGGCGGGCTCCAGCGCTTCCTTGAAGGCCACCGCCTTGGCCGCGATGACGTGCATCAGCGGGCCGCCCTGGGTGCCGGGGAACACCATCGACGCGATCTTCTTCTCGATATCGGCATTGGCGCGGCCGAGGATGATGCCGCCGCGCGGTCCGCGCAGCGTCTTGTGCGTGGTACTGGTGACGATGTCGGCGAAGGGCACCGGATTCGGATACAGCCCGGTGGCCACCAGTCCGGCGACGTGCGCCATATCGACGAACAGCAGCGCGCCGACCTTGTCGGCGATCGCACGGAAGCGCGGGAAGTCGAGATGCCGCGCATAGGCCGAGAAGCCGGCGACGATCATCTTCGGCCTGCACTCGAGCGCCAGCGCCTCGAGCACGTCGTAGTCGATCACGCCGTCGTCGGTGACGCCGTATTGCACCGCGTTGAAGATCTTGCCCGAGAAACTGACCTTGGCGCCGTGGGTCAGGTGGCCGCCGTGGGCGAGGCTCATGCCGAGGATGGTGTCGCCCGGCTGCAGCAGCGCGAGGTACACCGCGGCATTGGCCTGCGAGCCCGAGTGCGGCTGCACGTTGGCCCAGTCCGCAGCGAACAACTGCTTGACGCGGTCGATCGCGAGCTGCTCGACGACATCCACATGCTCGCAGCCGCCGTAGTAGCGCTTGCCGGGATAGCCCTCGGCGTACTTGTTGGTGAGCACGCTGCCCTGCGCCTGGATCACGCGCGGGCTGGCGTAGTTCTCCGAAGCGATCAGCTCGATGTGATCTTCCTGGCGCTGGCGCTCGGCTTCCATGGCATTCCACAGCTCGGGGTCGAAGCCGGCGATCTGCATTTCCTTGTCGAACATGGGGTACTCCCAAAAGATGTGTTGGATCTGAAGGTCAGTGCGACGTCCGCGCGGCGGACGCGGCGGATTCCTGCCCGCGCTCGCTCTCGGGCGTGGCGAAGTACTCGCGGGTCAGGCTCACGATCACCGGCGACAGCAGCAGCAGCGAGATCAGGTTCGGGATCGCCATCAGCGCGTTCAGCGTGTCGGCGACCAGCCAGGCGAAGTCCAGGCTGAGGGTGGCGCCGAAAAACACGGAGATCGTCCAGAGGATGCGGAACGGCTTCTCGCTGACCGTGCCGACCAGGAATTCCCAGCACTTTTCGCCGTAGTAGGCCCAGCCCAGGATGGTGGTGAAGGCGAACACCGCCAGCGACGCGGCCAGCAGGTACTTGCCGACGCCCGGCATGGCCGCCTCGAAGGCCTGCGAGCTCAGCACCGCACCGGTCGCGCCCGAGGTCCACACCCCGCTGACCATGATCGCCAGGCCGGTCATCGTGCACACGATGATGGTGTCGATGAAGGTGCCCATCATGCCGATCAGGCCGGAGAACACCGGGTTGCTGGTGGTGCCGGCAGCCTGCGCGATGCCGGCGGTGCCCAGACCGGCCTCGTTGGAGAAGATGCCGCGGGCGACGCCCTTCTGGATCGCCATCATCACCGTCGATCCGACGAAACCGCCGGTTGCCGCGGTGGGGCTGAAGGCCTGGGTGAAGATGGTGGCAAGAGCTTCGGGGATGCGGTCGGCGAACACGAACAGGATCACCGCCACGCACAGGATGTACCCGATGCACATGAACGGCACCAGCCATTCGGCCACCGCCCCGATGCGCTTGATGCCGCCCAGCACCACCGCGCCGGTGAGGACCACGAGCACGACGCCGGTGATCCAGGTTTCGACGCCGAAGGCGTTATGCACCGCGCTGGCGATACCGTTGGCCTGGACCATGTTGCCGATGCCGAAGCCCGCCAGACCGCCGAAGATGGCGAAGGCCGTGCCCAGCCAGCGCCAGTGCCTGCCCAGACCATTCTTGATCGCGTACATCGGTCCGCCGGCATGCTCGCCCTTGTCGTCGACTTCGCGGTATTTCACCGCGAGCACGACTTCGCCGTACTTGGTGGCCATGCCGACGAAGGCCGTCATCCACATCCAGAACAGCGCGCCGGGCCCCCCGACCGCAATCGCGGTGGCGACGCCGGCGATGTTGCCGGTGCCCACCGTGGCCGACAGCGCCGTCATCAGCGCGGCGAAGGGGGAGATCTCGCCTTCCGCCTTCGCGCCGGGCACACGGCTCTTCCAGATCATGCAAAAGCCGTACGGGATCTTGAACAGCGGCATGAAGCCGAGGCGCAATTGCAGGTACAGACCGGTGCCCAGGATCAGGACGATCATCGGCACCCCCCAGACGAGATCGTTCAGGGCGGTGAAGAACTGATTGAGGAACTGCATGATGGTGTCTCCTTCCTCTTTGTCGTTTTGGCAAGGGCCTTACCGCCGCGATTGTTGTCCTCGCGATTGAGGTCGGCATGGCCCTTCCGGTGCATGCCCGCGTCTGCGGACAGCGCTGTTCGTGTTCAGTCGGCGGCGGCCTCCAGCTTGAGATCGACCATGAGCTCGTTCGCCAGCGCCTCGAGTGCGGCCTGCAGGTCGGCAGGCGACGCCGACTGCGGCAGTCGTGCCTCGATGCTGGCGCGGAACAGGGGTTCGCCGCTGAACGAGGCGCTTTCGCAGGCGGTTTCCATGCGCTCGATGCTGGCGCCGTGGCGCGCGAGCACCGAGGAGATCTCGCGCACGATGCCCGGCCGGTCGTGGCCGAGGAGCTCGAGCTTCAGGCTGCGCAGGCCGGCACCGCCTGCCTCGGCGACGCCGCGCTCGATGCTCAGGCGCAGGCCTTCCGCCTCGAGTTCGCGCAGCGAAGCCTCGAGCTTGCCGGCTTCCGACTCCGCGATGGCGAGCCGCACGATGCCGGCAAAACGGCCGGCAAGCTGTGCCATGCTGCTTTCCAGCCAGTTTGCGCCGGCCGCCGCAGCGCGCTCGGCGATGGCATTGACGAGGCCCTGACGGTCGGCACCGATGAGGGTGATGACAAGGGAGATGTTCATGGCTGCCGCTCCTCAGGCCTGTTCGTAATCGGACATCGGCGGGCAGGCGCACACCAGGTTGCGGTCGCCATACACGTTGTCCACCCGGCCGACCGGCGACCAGTACTTGTTCGCACGCAGGCTGGCGAGCGGATACACCGCCTGCTCGCGGCTGTAGGGGTGCGTCCACTCGCCGACGACCGCTTCGGCGGTGTGCGGCGCGTTCACCAGCGGGTTGTCCCTGGGGTCGAACTCGCCGCTGGCAACCTTGGCGATTTCCTCGCGGATCGCGATCATCGCGTCGCAGAAGCGGTCGAGTTCGGCTTTCGATTCGCTCTCGGTGGGCTCGATCATCAGCGTACCGGGCACCGGGAAGGACATCGTCGGCGCGTGGAAGCCGAAGTCGATCAGGCGCTTGGCGACGTCGTCGACGCTGATGCCGGTGCTGTCCTTCAGCGGGCGCAGGTCGAGGATGCATTCATGCGCCACCATGCCGTTCTCGCCGCGGTATAGCACCGGGTAGTAGGACTCGAGGCGCCTGGCGATGTAGTTGGCGTTGAGGATGGCCATCAGCGTCGCGTGGCGCAGTCCGTCGCGGCCCATCAGGGTGATGTAGGTCCAGGTGATCGGCAGGATGCTGGCGCTGCCCCAAGGTGCGGCAGATACGGCACCGATCCCCTTCAGGCCGGAACTGACGTGACCGGGCAGGAAGGGCGCGAGGTGCGACTTCACGCCGATCGGGCCGACACCCGGCCCGCCGCCGCCGTGCGGAATGCAGAAGGTCTTGTGCAGGTTGAGGTGCGACACGTCGCCGCCGAACTTGCCGGGGCCGCACAGGCCGACCATCGCATTCATGTTCGCGCCGTCGATGTACACCTGGCCGCCATGGGCATGCACGATGTCGGTGATCTCGCGCACAGCCGTCTCGAATACGCCGTGCGTGGACGGATAGGTGATCATGATCGCAGCGAGCTTGTCGCCGTGCTGAGCGGCCTTCGCCTTCAGGTCGGCGACGTCTACGTTGCCGTTTTCGTCGCAGGCCACCACCACCACGCGCATGCCCGCCATCTGCGCGGTGGCGGGGTTGGTGCCGTGGGCGGAGCTGGGGATGAGGCACACGTCGCGATGGGCTTCACCGCGGCTGGCGTGCCAGGCGCGGATCGCCAGCAGGCCGGCGTATTCGCCCTGCGAACCGGCGTTCGGCTGCAGCGACACGGCGTCGTAGCCGGTGCATGCGCACAGCATGCGCTCCAGCTCGGCGGTGAGCTGCGCATAGCCCAGCGCCTGGTCGGCCGGCGCAAAGGGGTGGATACCGCCGAACTCGCGCCAGGTGACGGGAATCATCTCGGTGGTCGCGTTGAGCTTCATCGTGCACGAACCGAGCGGAATCATCGTGCGGTCGAGGGCCAGGTCCTTGTCGGCGAGCGCACGCAGGTAGCGCAGCATCCGGGTTTCCGAGCGGTGGGCGCGGAACACCGGGTGGGTCAGGTAGGGCGAGGTGCGCAGCAGCGCCTGCGGCAGCGCTTCTTGCACGAGGCTCTCGACGAGGTCGAATGCAGGCGTTTCCGCGCCGTTCGCGAACACGGCCCACAGCGCTTCGATGTCGGCGCGGGTCGTCGTCTCGTCGAGCGAAATGCCGACCGTGCGCGCATCGATCTCGCGCAGATTCATGCCGCGGCTGCGGGCAGCCACATGTACCGCAGCAGCGTCGGCAACGCTCACGGCAATCGTGTCGAAGAAGCTCCCGGTCACCACCGTCACGCCGAGACGGCGCAGGCCGCCCGCCAGCGTCGCCGTCAATCGATGCACGCGGCGCGCGATCGTCGTCAGTCCGTCCGGACCGTGCCAGCAGGCATACAGGCTGGCCATGACCGCCAGCAGCACCTGCGCGGTGCAGATGTTGCTGGTCGCCTTCTCGCGGCGGATGTGCTGTTCGCGCGTCTGCATCGCCAGGCGATAGGCCGGTTTGCCGTGGCTGTCGATCGACACGCCGACGACGCGGCCCGGCATCACGCGCTTGTGCGCGTCCCGCGTGGCGAAATAGGCGGCGTGAGGGCCGCCGTAGCCGAGCGGCACGCCGAAACGTTGCGTGGTGCCGATCGCGACATCGGCGCCGAGCTCGCCCGGCGACTTCAGCAGCGTGAGCGCCAGCAGGTCGGCAGCGACCACCACCAGCGCCTTCTTCGCATGCGCGGCGGCGACGATGGCGGCGTAGTCGATCACTTCGCCGGTGCTCGCCGGGTACTGCAGCAGCACGCCGAAGAACTCATGAGCGTCGAGCTCGGTCGCCGGGTTGCCGACGATGACCTCGAAGCCCAGCGGTTCGGCGCGCGTGCGCACCACCTCGATCGTCTGCGGATGGCAGTCGTGCGAGACGAAGAAGGCCTTCGCCGGGTTCTTCGACAGGCGCTGGCAGAAGGTCATCGCCTCGGCCGCCGCAGTGGCCTCGTCGAGCAGCGAGGCGTTGGCGATCTCCATGCCGGTGAGGTCGGTGATCATGGTCTGGAAGTTCAGCAGCGCTTCCAGGCGGCCTTGCGAGATTTCCGGCTGGTACGGCGTATATGCGGTGTACCAGGCCGGATTCTCCAGCACGTTGCGCAACACGACCGGCGGCGTGTAGCAATCGTAATAGCCCGCACCGATGAAGGAACGGAACACCCGGTTCTTCCCGGCGATCTCGCGCAACATCGCGAGCGCTTCCGCTTCGCTGCGGCCTTCGGGAAGGGAAAGGGGCGATGGCGACAGAATGGATGAGGGAATCACCCTGTCGACGAGTTGATCGAGCGAATCGAGGCCGAGCGCATTCAGCATCGCGCGCGTTTCGGCCTCGTCCGGGCCGACGTGGCGGCCGACGAAATCATCGCGCTGCTCGAGCTGCGCGAGCGTCGCGAGGGAGCGGGTGTCGTTCATGTTCATGGCGAAGGCAGTTTGCGGAGGGATGGCGATCAGGCAGTCAGCTTGTCGTAGGCGGCCTGGTCGAGCAGCCCGTCGAGCGCGGACGGATCGTCGAGGCGGATGCGGATGAACCAGCCGGCGCCGAGCGGATCCTCATTCACCGTGGCGGGACTCTCGGCCAGCGCGGTGTTCACTTCGACGACGGTTCCGGCGAGCGGCATCTTGAGTTCCCCGGCCGCTTTCACCGACTCGATGACCGCTGCCTCGGCACCTGCGGCGAAACGCGCATCGACGTCCGGCAGTTGCACGAAGACGATGTCGCCGAGCGCGTTCTGTGCATAATCGGTGATGCCGACCGTGGCGACGTCGCCATCGACGCGCAGCCACTCGTGATCTTCGGTGAATTTCATGATGCTCATGATGTCTCCTTCATGCGTGTCGGTTTATCGGGTTCAAGCTTGGTCTTGCGGCGCCCATCGTAAGGCCTGCTTGACATTCGTAGACTTGATAGAAGAAATCAAATCATTAATCTCGTAAATGCCCCCGCATCATGGCCAACATCCCGACCGAACTGCTGAGGACCTTCATAAAGGCAGTGGATCTGGGCAGTTTCACCCGCGCCGGAGACGCCGTCGGCCGCACGCAGTCGGCGATCAGCCTGCAGGTGCGGCGCTTGGAGGAGTTGCTCGACGTTCAGCTCTTCGTACGCGGCACGCATCGCATGAGGCTCACCGACGAAGGCACGCTCCTCGCAAGCTATGCGCGGCGAATCCTGACGCTGAACGACGAGGCCGTCAGCAGCCTGCACCGGCCCAAGATTGCCGGGGGGGTGCGGCTGGGTGCGCCGCACGAGTACACCGCCTCGCTGTTGCCGGTGATCCTCGGCAAGTTCGCTCAGTCGCACCCCGGCGTGATGCTCGAGGTGACGTGCGATCTGAGCAGGAACCTGCTCGCGCGTCAGGAAAAAGGCGAGTTCGACCTCGTCATCGCACTGCACGACGATCCCGGCGACGCGCATGGCGTCAAGGTGCTTACCGAACCCCTGATCTGGATCACCGGTCTCGACCACGCCCGCCACACTCGGCGCCCGCTGTCACTCGTCGTCGCGCCCCCACCCTGCATCTACCGCAATCGTGTGCTGCAGACGCTGGGCCGCATCGGCCTGCCCTGGAACATCGTCTATACGAGCTCGAGCTACAGCGGCATCATTGCCGCGGTGCGTGCCGGCCTCGGCGTCACCTTGCTCGCCGCAAGCACGGTGCCCGAGGGCGTGCGCAGGCTGGACGAGCGCGACGGCTTCCCGGAGATGGGCGAGCTCGACGTGCGCCTGCACATGAACCAGGAAACCGCGACCGATGCCGCACGCTGCCTGGCGGACTACATCGGCGCCAGCTTCGCCTAGGCCCGATCGGATGGACCCGTGCTCGCGTTACCGATACTTTGCCGACGAAATGAACTGACTGAAGCTCTCGCACCAGACCACCACGGTAGTGAACTGCGATGGATCGACGCCGGAGGGGACCGGGACGACGAAGTTCTCGAACGTCCTGACGTCTCCGACGCGAACCATGGTCGGTTTGAGTCGGACGAAGTCGGCTTCGGTTTCGACCCATTGCGGCGACAGGTACAGCTTGTAGTCCGGCCCGGGCGCAATTCGCCCCGCCAGGGCGATGAAGTCGCTGCCAATGGAAACGATCCCTTCGCCCCAGTGAAGGGCATCGCTGTCCTTGAGGTCACGACGGAACTCCCCCGTCCATTTGGCGTTCCTGGCCGTGACGCTGACGGCGGCTGCGGTCGGGGCTGGAGGCGCGATCAGGATGGGCAATGCATAGATGCCCGCGACGAACCCGGCAAGCGCCGCCGCGCAGTGGGTGGCGATCAGGACGATCGCGGTGTGCGCTTTCACGACTGCCACCTCCTTATCATTGTCCTCGGACGGGTCACGGGACCATCCCCATGATTTGCGCCGGCAAGGCCAACCAGCGAAACGTCCGACACCATGAGAACCATACGATTGTAGATTGACTGCCCCATACCGGTTGCCGGACCCTGCTGAGCGCCAAGAGCGGTATCCCTGACGCCCCCGCCATGAGTGCCCAGCCTGTGCAATGTCGTACTGCACATCGAGTGCGTGAGCTCCTGTGACGCTGCATCAGTGCCTGTGTCTTACGGTGACGCTATCGGTTGCCAGTCGGCATCGATGCGCGAATGGCGGGCATTCGCTGCTCGCAGGCCGCGCCTCACAAGATCAGCATGGAGAGCACCATGAGGACCAGCACGAGTTCGAGCGACACGGCACGTGTCCTGACCGCGGACGACATCGCGACGGTGTCGGGGGGAATCGTCGAGAAGATCGAAAAGGGCGACGAGTTCATGACCATCGAGGATCACATCATCCGGAGCATCAATGCCCACCCGCTGTTCTGGGATCCCCTGGGTACCGGCTGGAACAAGTATCCCTGAGCCGCTGCCTCGCACTGGCAACCCGGCCGGGCTTGGTCGGGTTGCGGGTCACGACGCGCAGGGAACACGTGTTCAGGTGCGCGCCCGGAAGTCGACAGAATTCTATTCAGGCTTGCGCGCGATAAGGCCGATCAGCGCCGACCGCCCGCGATGCGCCGCCCCCTCAGAGATGTCGTCCTCGTATTCCACCAGCTCCTCGACCACCCAGTCGGCGAACGCGTCGCGCAAGATGTCTTCCGTGTACAGGTTCTCCGCGGCGGAGGGGCCGCCGGTGCGGTATTCGAGCTGCACGGGCGTGTAACCCTGCAGCAGGATGCGCCCGCCGGGCCGGGTGAGCTGCTTCATGACCTCGAACTGGCGTTCGCGCCATTCCGGGCCGACGAACTGGATGAAGATGCCGATCACCCAGTCGAAGGCACCGATCAGGTCCGCCGGCGGCCAGCCGGGTGCCAGCATGTCGGCCTGCAGGAAGCGCACATCCACCTTGCGCCCGATGGCGAGGCGCCGCGCCTTCTCGATCGCGACCGACGAGATCTCGATCGCGGTGACCTCCAGCCCCTGCTCCGCCAGCCAGACGGAATTGCGCCCCTCGCCGTCCGCCACCGACAGCGCCGTGCTGCCATTGCGCAGCAGGTCGACGCGCCGGGCGAGAAAGCGGTTGGGCTCGGTGCCGAACAGATAGTCTTCGCCTGCATCCCGATAGCGGGCACTCCAGATGGCTTCCTGATTCATGGCCAGTTCTCCGTTCTGTCGTTGACGAATCGCGCACGCCTTTGGCGCCCGTGGCATGACGCTGGGCGAAGTATGCGCGCAATATCGCCTGACAGCCGCGCATGGCACCCGCAGCCGAGCGAGATGGAACGAGGGCTGGCCGCCACCACGGCGAACCTCATCCGCCGGGTCGCGCCCTTCAGGCGGGCACGGTACACGGCTTGGTGCGCCGCTCGCTCAACGCATCGGCCTGGCGCGCGATGACCGCGCTCACCAGCGCGAGCACGAGCAACACGTCATCGAGCGACAGCAGACTGGCGATGCGCCCGAGCAGCAGCGGACCGAGCAGGCCGCCCAACGCGCCCAGCCCTGCCACCCGCGCCAGCGCCTCACCGCCCATGCGGCCCGCCGCAGAGAAGACCACCGGCGCCGCGGCGGCCAGGCCCAGTCCGGTCACTGCGAACGCAGTCAGTGCCACCGGAAGGGCGTCCGCCCACGCCGCAACGACGAGCGCCGCGGCGCAGGTGGAGCCCCCCGCGTGCACGAGCCGCCGCGCACCGAAGCGCGTGACGAGCGCGTCGGAGAACAGCCGACCGAGGGCCATCGCGCCGGAAAACAGCGCCAGGCCGATGCCGGCGACGCTCTCGCCGGTGTGCAGACGCTGGCTCAGGTACACCGAGGCCCAGCCCATCACCCCGCTTTCGAGCACTGTGCACCAGCACAGCAGCAGCCCCAGTCCGAGCCAGGCGCCGCGGGCATGATGCACCGCGGACGGGGTTGCGGCACCGATGCCGTCGTCGCGCAGCGTCGCCGCCGCGGCGCGGTGAATGAGCGCCGAGGCCAGCCCGACTGCGGCCATGTGCAGCGGCAGGCCGATGCCCAGCGCTGCCAACAGTCCGCTGAGCAATGCCGACAGCACGCTGCCGACGAAGAAGGTGGCGTGCAGGCGGCCCATTACCCGTGCGCCCCGCTTGAGTTCCCACTGCGAGGCCTGGTGATTGATGGCGACGCTGACGCCGTTGTAGATCACCCCCTGCGCGAACAGCCCCGCCAGCAGCCCGGGCAGGCCGGGCAGCCATGGAATCGCCGCCAGCACGACGCCGCCGGCGGTGCCGAAGCGGTGGAGCATCACCCGGCTGCCCCAGCGGCCGAGCACCCAGCGGTTGAGCGGAAAGGCCAGCACGCCGCCCAGCCCGGCAGAAAACAGTGCCCAGCCCCAGGCGACGTTGTCCAGCGCCCAGCGATGGTAGAACTCGGGCTGGCGCGTCATCAGAATGCTGCCGACGGCGCCGAGGGCGGCAAATCCGGTCACCATCGCCCAGATCGGGCCGGCGAGGTATTTCAGCATGAGGGACTCGAGGGAAGGAATGCCGGGCGTGGCCGCTGGGGCGGTGGAGGTGGGCGATAGCGATGCGGCGTCGGGCCGCCGTCCCTGCGCGTCAGCCGGCGTCGAAGCGCGCGATGAAGGCGCGCACCACGCCATTGGTCCAGCCGAAGCCGTCCTGAACCGGGTATTCGCCGCCACCGGCGTCGAGGCTCATGTCGCACACGTCGTACTTCTCCATCAGCTTGCCGGTGCGCTGCCAGACCCGCTGCGCGAGTCCGACGAAGCGCGTCGCGATGTCCCGTGCCAGCACTTCGTGGCCATGGCCGAGCAGCCCCTGCACCGTGACCCACTGCAGCGGTGCCCAGCCGTTGGGGGAATCCCACTGTTCCTGTGACGCCGTCAGCGTGGTCACCACGCCGCCAGGCTTCAGGAAGCGTTCCGCCACCTGCCTGGCGATGCGATCGGCCTGCGCCTGGCTCGCCACACCGCAGAACAGGGGGAACAGTGCGGCGAGCGACCAGCAGTCCGTACGCCCGCATGTGCGCCAGCCGTAATCGAAGAACCAGCCCGCCTCTTCGTCCCAGCACAGCGCCTGGATCGCCTTGCGACGCTGCTCCGCGGCACGCGCGTAGTCGGCGGCGCGCGCCTCGCCGGCGCGGGCGAGCCAGTCGGCGAGCAGCATCTCGACCTGATACAGCAGACAGTTGAGATCCACCGGAATCAGCTCGGTAGTGCGGATGCTCTCCAGCCTGTGGTCCGGACCACACCATCGGCTGCTGAAATCCCAGCCCGATTCCGCCGCCGCGCGCAGGTCGCGATACAGGGTGTCCTGCCGCGCCGGATCGGCGCGTTCGAACAGTTCCACGTCCTCGGCCCAAGATTCCTCGCGTGGCATGTTGCGCGGATCCCAGTAGCGATTGAGCACCACTCCGCCGGCAAGCCGCACGGTGCGGCGGTCGGCGACGGGCACCACGGTGGCGCCCACCACGGGCGCGCGGTCCATCCAGAACGCGTACTCGCGCTCCAGTGCGGGCAGATACGGACGTATCGCATCGAAACCACGTTCGCGTTCGAGCAGCGCCAGCATCAGACCAAACACCGGCGGCTGCGAGCGGCTCAGGAAATAGCTGCGGTTGCCGTTGGGCACATGTCCATACTCGCCGATCAGCCAGGCGAAGTTGCGCACCATGCTGTCGACGAGCTCGGAGCGCCCCGACGCCACCAGCCCCAGCATCGTGAAGTAGCTGTCCCAGTAGTAGATCTCGCGAAAGCGGCCGCCCGGCACCACGTACGGATACGGCAGCGGCACGAGCGAGCCGCCGACCGCCCCGGGGCGGTCGGCATCGCGCGTCAGCACCGGCCACAGGGCGTCGATGTGGGCCGCCAGATCCCGACCGGCCGCCGCCGACCCTGCGGCGTCCCCTGCGGCCGGGACGGTAGCCCCCGGCTCGGGCAACTCGAAGCGGCTGCGCACGAACTCGCCCAGCAACGAGCGGAACTCCTCTTCGATCCGTTCCGACGGCATCCTGGGCACGCTGTCGGGAAAGGTCTTCGAATCGTCGAACAGTTGCGCGAGCTGCACCGCCTGGAACAGCGCCCCTTCGATCTGCACTCGGTTGTCGCTCACGGCGTGTCCCTGCTGCGGCCGGTTCAGTGGATGACGTTGGTGCGCATCGGCTCGGCGAAGCTGATCGCCGGCGCGTCCATGCCCGGCACGCGCATCGCGACCGCGCCGCCGCCCCGGCGCTCGAACGACTTGCCGCTGTCGTCGAACAGATGGCAGTGCTCGGGCGGCAGCAGGTAGCCGACGGTATCGCCCGGGGCGACCGCCGAGCGGTGCGGGTTGCGCACCACCCACGGCTCGCCGAGGTTGCCGCTGTCGAGGTAGTGGTAGGTCTCGTTGCCCATGTGCTCGACGAAGAGCACGTCCGCCAGATAGGGCGCATCGGCCACACTGCCCCACTCGATGTGCTCCGGGCGGATGCCGAGCTTCACCTTGGTGCCCTCGGCGCTCGCCGGCGTCGGGATCGGCACCGTCAGCTCCTTGCCGTTCCACAGGCGCACGACGCTCTCGGTGGCGCCGGCGGTCAGCAGCGTCGCCGGCATCAGGTTCATCTTCGGCGAACCGATGAACTGGGCGACGAATTCGTTGGCCGGGTGGTCGTAGAGCTCAAGCGGCGTGCCCACCTGCTCGATGTTGCCGCGGTTGAGCACGACGATGCGCTGCGCCAGCGTCATCGCCTCGACCTGGTCGTGGGTGACGTAGATGATGGTGGAGCCCAGGCGACGGTGCAGCGCCGCGATCTCCATGCGCATCTGCACGCGCAGCGCGGCATCGAGGTTGGACAGCGGCTCGTCGAACAGGAACAGCTTGGGCTCGCGGGCGATGGCGCGACCGATGGCCACGCGCTGGCGCTGGCCGCCGGACAGGTCCTTGGGCTTGCGCTTGAGCAGCGGCTCGAGCTGCAGGATGCGCGCGCTCTCCTCCACCCGGCGTGCGATCTCGTCGGCCGGCAGCTTGGCCAGGCGCAGGCCGAAGGCCATGTTTTCGTACACGTTCATGTGCGGATACAGGGCGTACGACTGGAACACCATGCCGATGCCGCGTTCGGACGGCGTATCGTCATTGACGTAGGCGCCGTCGATGTACATGCCGCCGCCGGAGATGTCCTCCAGGCCGGCGATCATGCGCAGCAGGGTGGATTTGCCGCAGCCCGAGGGGCCGACGATGACGATGAATTCGCCGCTGTTGACCTGCAGGTCGATCGACTTGATGACCTGGGCCGATTCGCCGTAGCGCTTGTTGAGCTTGTCGAGAGTGAGTTGAGCCATGATCGTTATTCCTTGATGAAATTCAGAAGTCGTGAAGAAATCGTAGCGAGCGGCCCGAGCCCGGGCCGAGAAGCGCAGCCGTACACCCGTACGGCGAGCATCGCAGGGCCGGGATCGGGTTGCGCAGTAGATTTATTCATGACTTCTCAACCCTTTACGGCGCCGGCGGTGAGCCCGCTGACGATGCGCTTCTGGAAGATCAGCACCAGCACGATGATGGGCACGGTCACCACCACCGAGGCGGCCATGATGTTGCCCCACGGCAGTTCGTACTGCGACGCGCCCTGCAGCAGGCCGATGGCGACCGGTACGGTGCGGTTCTCGGTGGAAATGATGAAGGTGAGCGCGAACATGAACTCGTTCCACGCGCCGATGAAGGCGAGCAGCCCGGTGGTGACCAGCGACGGCCCCATGATGGGCGCGAACACCTTGCTGATGATGACCCACAGCCCGGCGCCATCGACGATCGCCGCTTCTTCTAGCTCCACCGGCAGCGAGCGCATGAAGGTCGTCAGCACCCACACCGTGAAGGGCAGCGAGAAGGTCGTGTAGGACAGGATCAGCGCGCCGATCGAGTCGTACAGGCCGAGGAAGCGCACCAGCTCGAACATCCCCGACAGCACTGCCACCTGCGGGAACATCGACACGCACAGGATGGTGAAGAGGATGTACTTGCGACCGCGGAAGCGCACCCTCGCCAGCGCGAAGGCCGCGGTGATCGACACCAGCAGGCAGACTCCCACCGTCACCGTGGCGACGATGAAGGAGTTCAGCAGGCTGAGGCCGACACCGTTCTCGACCAGCGCATTGACGTAGTTGTCCCAGTGGAAGGTGGTGGGCAGGTAGCTCGTCAGGAACAGGTCCTGGCCGGTGCGCAGCGACGTCAGCACCGCGTTGTAGAACGGGAACACGCAGATCACGCTGACGACGAGGGCCGCCAGATAGATCCAGAACTTCGCCCCGAGCTCCTTTTGCTTGCGCGTGAGTTTCATTCCTTGTTCTCCTTGCCTTCGTCGTTGAAGCGGCCGATCCACAGGAAGGACGCCGCGATGCCGGCCACCATCATGAACACCAGCACCGACGCGGCCGAACCGGTACCCATTTCCTGGAACGCGATCATCTGTTCGCGGGCATAGCCGGAGATCGAGATCGTCGCCTCGCTGTTGGAGGTCAGCACGTAGATCAGGTCGAACACGCGCAGCGCATCCATCGAGCGGAAGATCAGCGCCACGATCATCGCCGGCATGATCAGCGGCAGCGTGATGCGGCGGAAACGCTGCCACGCGGTTGCGCCATCGACCCGCGCCGCCTCGTAGAGGTCGGACGGAATCATCTGCAGCGCGGCGAGCAGCATCAGCGCCATGAAGGGCACCGTCTTCCACACGTCGGCGATCACCACCGCCCACATCGACAGCGTCGGCTCGGCGATCCACGCCAGCGGCTCGGCGATGAGGCCGGCGCGCGTCAGCAGGTCGTTCACCACCCCGTACTGGTCGTGGAACATCCAGCCCCACATCTTGGCGGTGACGATGGTCGGAATCGCCCACGGCACCAGGATGGCCGCGCGCACCAGGCCCTGGCCGCGGAACTTCTGGTTCATCAGCAGCGCGAGCAGCATGCCGAACACCAGCTCCAGCGACACCGAGGCGAAGGTGAACCACAGCGTGTTCCACACCGCCTGCCACCACAGCGGGTCGGCCAGCACCCCGAACTTGTCGCCATCGGCGAAATCCAGGTAGTTCGCCAGGCCGACGAAGTCGTACTCCTCCGGCGTGTCGAGCGCCGCATTGGTGAAGCTGTAGAACAGGGTGCGCAGCAGCGGCCAGCCGGCCACCGCGGCGAGCAGGATCAGCGCCGGCGTCACCAGCACCCAGGCGGCACGGCTGCGCCGCTGCTGCAGGCTGCGCTTGCCGGTCGCCGGGCGGGCCGGCTGCGCCGGCGGCGCGGCGGTCACGGCCGCCATCGGCGCCGAAAGGCTTTCGGAATTGTGATTCATGGATGTCTCCTCCAGTGGGCCGGACAGCCGGCGCGACGCACACCCGTCATCGCTGAACGGAGGCCCGTCGCCGCCTGCCTCGGCCGCGCTGCCGGCACCGGACACCGTCCGGCGCCGGCAGCATTACGGATGCCGGATGTCCGGCGCCGCCCTTACTTCCACTCCCTGCCCTTGATCCGCTTCAGGCGCTCCTCGACCTCGGCCACCGCCTTCTCGCCGGTGCTGCGGCCGCTCAACACGTCATAGCCGGCGTTGAACATGACCTTCGACACCTTCGGGAACTGCGAGCGCGTCGGCGTGGAAGGGCGCGGCACGGCGTTGGCGAAGACGTCCTTGAACTGCGCCAGATGCGGCGCCTTGGCCTGCACGTCCGGGTCGGCATAGGCGGCGACGCGTGCCGGCGCCTCGCCGGTGACCATGAACTTGGTCTTCTGCGTCTTCTCGTCGGCCAGGATGCGCACCAGCTTCACCGCCGCATCGGGGTTCTTGCTGTAGGCGCTCACCGCCCATTGCCAGCCGCCGAGGGTGGCGGCATGGATGCCGTCGTCGCCGCCCTTGGGAATCGGCATCACGCCGACCTTGCCCTTCACCGGGCTGGAGTCGGCCTGGGTCAGCAGATAGGCATACGGCCAGTTGCGCATGAAGAGCGCGTCGCCGTTCTGGAACACCGCGCGCGACTCCTCCTCCTGGTAGCCCAGCACGCCCTTGGGCGCGATCGTGCCGACCCAGCTCGCCGCCATGTTCAGGCCCTTGGCCGCCTTGGGGTTGTTGATGGTGATGTTGCCCTGCGGATCGACGAAGTTGCCGCCGTTGTACGAAGCGACCCATTCGAGCACGTCGCAGCCGAGACCTTCATACGCCTTGCCCTGGAACACGAAGCCCCAGAAGTTCTTCTGCCCGGCGCCGCGCTCGGCCTGCTGGATCTTCGTCGCGATGCGCGTCAGCTCTTCCCAGGTCTTGGGCGGCTGCTCCTTGTACTTCTCCAGCAGGTCCTTGCGGTAGTACATCATGCCGGCGTCGACGTTGTTGGGAACGCCCTTGATGCGGCCATCGACGATGTTGTTCTTCCAGTTGTTGGGGAAGAAGTGCGGCTCCAGGTCCTTCACCTTGTCGGTGAGGTCGAGCAGGTGCTTGTCGAGCAGGCCGACCCAGATCACATCCACCGACAGCACATCGACGGCGTTGCCGTCCTTGGCGGCGAAGATCTGCTGGTAGATCGACAGCTTCTCGTCGGACGCCGCCGGCATCTCGAGGAATTCGAGCTTGTGCTGCGTCTCGTATTCGAAGCGCTGCTTGACGTACTCGCAGTAAGGCTTCATCGGACCGGATACGTTGCATTCCATCTTCAGCGTATCGGCCTGGGCGGCGGGAAGCGCGCCCAGCAGCAGGGCGGCGATAGCAGTGGTGGGGATCAGCTTTTTCATGGTGTTGTCTCCTCGTTGATCTTCAGATGCGGTGGTTCGTGCGGCTGGGGCGCTCAGCCCGCCCGATAGACGCGGGCTTCGTACGGCTGCAGGGTCAGGTGGTCGGTCTCCGGGTGCCGGGCCACCGCGAGGTTGGCGAGCAGCAGGTTCGCGTGATGCAGCGACAGGCCGGCGTGGCGGTAGTGCGCCGCCCTCCCCGTCAGGTTGGTGATGACGACGATGCGGTGGCCATCGAGGGTGCGGGTGTAGGCGTAGATCTGCGGATCGTTCTTCATCAGCAGCGTGTAACGCCCATGCACCAGCACCGGCTCGGCCTTGCGCAGCGCGATCAGGCGACGGTGGTAGTTCAGCACCGAGTCCGGATCGGCCTCCTGCGCCACGACGTTGATCTCAGGGTAGTTCGGATTCACCGCGAGCCAAGGCGTCGCGGTACTGAAGCCGGCATGCGGCGACGCGTCCCACTGCATCGGCGTGCGCGAGTTGTCGCGCGAGGTGATGGCGAGCTCGGCGATGATCTCCTCGGCCGGCACCCCCTTCGCGCGCTGCTGCGCGAACTCGTTGCGTGCGAACACATCGTTGAAGTCCTCGATCCGCTCGAAGCGGGTGTTGGTCATGCCGATTTCCTGGCCCTGGTAGATGAAGGGCGTGCCCTCCATCAGGAAATACATCGTCGCCAGCGCGGTCGCGCTGTCGCGCCAGTGGTGCTCGACATCGCCCCATTTCGACACGATGCGCGGGATGTCGTGGTTCTCCAGGAAGAGCGCGTTCCAGCCGCGGCCGTGCAGGGTGTCCTGCCAGCGGCTGAGGATCTTCTTGAGCCCGACGACATCGAGCGCGGCATGCGGGTCCTGGGCCCACAGGTGCAGGTGCTCGAACTGGAAGAGCATGTTGAGGCGCTTGTGGTCGGCCCCCACCCAGTCCAGCGCCTGCTCCGCCGACACGCCGTTGGCCTCGCCCACGGTCATGATGTCGTAGTGCTGGAAGCTGTTCCGGCACAGGTCGTCCATGTAGTCGAGCACGCCGTCGACGTTCATGTGCATGTCGAGGCAGGACACGTAGTCGAGCCCTTCCGGATTGGGCATGTCGGGCAGGCCGGCGACCTTCTTCATGTGGCTCACCGCATCGAGGCGGAAGCCGTCGATGCCCTTGTCCAGCCACCAGCGCACCATGTCGTTGATGGCGCTGCGTACCTCGGGGTTTTCCCAGTTGAGGTCCGGCTGGCGCGTCGAGAACAGATGCAGGAAGTACTGTCCGGTGGTCTCGTCGTATTTCCACGCCGAGCCGCGGAAGATGCTTTCCCAGTTGTTCGGCTCGTCGCCGGTCGTACCGCCCTCGCCGCCCTTGCCGTCGCGCCACACGTACCAGTCGCGCTTCGGGTTGTCCTTAGCCGAGCGCGACTCGATGAACCAGGCGTGCTCGTCGCTGGTGTGGTTCACCACCAGGTCGAGGATCAGGCGCATGCCGCGGGCGTGCACTTCGTGCAGCAGGCGGTCGAAGTCGGCCATGGTGCCGAACTCTTCCATGATGTCGTGGTAATCGGCGATGTCGTAGCCGTTATCGTCGTTCGGCGACCTGTACATCGGGCAGATCCAGATCACGTCGATGCCGAGCGCCTTCAGGTAGTCCAGCCGCGCGGTGATGCCGTTCAGGTCGCCGATGCCGTCGCCGTTGGAATCCATGAAGCTGCGCGGGTAGATCTGGTAGGCGACCGCCTCCTTCCACCACTGTGTGTTCGCCACTTGCTTGCCTTGTTTCGTCATGGGAATTTCCTCTCGTCAGGCCGCCGCCGCGTCGAGCGCGACGGCGAAGGATTCGTAGGGGCGCAGCGCCAGGCGCCGGCCGGCCGGCACGGGGGCCGGGTAGTTGCTCACCAGGCACTCGCCGCCGAGGCGGCCGAGTTCGGGCGGCAGTTCGAGATCGACCGCCTCGGCGGTGAAGTTGCTGATGACGACGATGCGCTCGTCAGCCAGGCGGCGTTCGTAGGCGAACACCTGTGGGTGCGCGTCGAACAGCGGCCGGTAGTCGCCATGGACGATGACCGCGCGCTCCTTGCGCAGCGCGACCAGCCGGCGGTAGTGATGAAAGATCGACGCCGGATCGGCCAGCGCCGCGGCGGCGTTGATCTCGCGGTAGTTGGGGTTCAGCTTCAGCCACGGCGTGCCGCTCGAGAAGCCGGCATTGATG
>SHNC01000023.1 GCA_004295105.1 Betaproteobacteria bacterium
TCGCGCACTACAAGATCCCGCGCCACATCCGCTTCGTCGACAGCTTCCCGATGACGGTGACGGGCAAGATCCAGAAGTTCATGATCCGCGAGAAGATGAAGAAGGAACTGGGGCTGGCCGAGGCGAAGACGGCCTGAGCCCGCTCCCACGGTGGCATCACCCAACGGAACGACATCCATGACCACATCCAGATTCCCCTCCCGCGTGCGCATCGTCGAGGTCGGCCCGCGCGACGGCCTGCAGAACGAGAAGCAGGTGGTGCCGGCCGACGTCAAGGTCGAGCTGATCCGCCGCCTCGCCGACGCGGGGCTGCAGACCATCGAGGCGACTTCCTTCGTGTCGCCGAAATGGGTGCCGCAGATGGGCGACAACACCGAGGTGCTGACGCGGGTGCTGGCGCAGCCGGCGCCCGGAGTCGATTACCCGGTGCTGACCCCCAACCTGAAGGGTTTCGAGGCCGCGCTGGCGGCGGGCGCGAAGGAGGTGGCGGTGTTCGGCGCCGCCTCCGAGTCCTTCAGCCAGAAGAACATCAACTGTTCCATCGCCGAGTCGCTGACGCGCTTCCGCCCGGTCACCGAGGCGGCGCGGGCGGCCGGGGTGAAGGTGCGCGGCTACATCTCCTGCGTCGTCGGCTGCCCCTACGAGGGCGCGGTGCCGCCGCACAAGGTGGCCGAAGTCGCCGCCACGCTGCTCGAGATGGGCTGCTACGAGATTTCGCTGGGCGACACCATCGGCACCGGCAATCCGGCCAGTGTGCGGCGCATGCTGGAGGCGGTCGCGAAGGTGGTGCCGGTGCAGCAGCTCGCCGGCCACTACCACGACACCTACGGCATGGCGGCGGCCAACGTCGCGGCTTCGCTCGAGCTGGGCGTCGCGGTGTTCGACGCCTCGGTCGGCGGCCTGGGCGGCTGCCCCTATGCCGCCGGCGCGTCGGGCAACGTCGCCACCGAAGACCTCGTCTGGCTGCTGCACGGCATGGGCATCGCCACCGGCATCGACCTCGACCGCCTGGTCGACACCGCGGCGTGGATCAGCGCCCAGCTCGGCCGCGAGCCGGCCTCGCGCGTCGCGCGCGCGGTGCTGGCCAAGCGTGCGCAGGCAGCGTGCGCGAACTGACTACAATAAGGGTTCCCCACCACGAACCGCGAAGATGAGTGTCCCTTCCCCCTGCATCAACATCTGCCGCATGAGCGCGGAAACCGGCCTGTGCGAGGGTTGCCAGCGGACGATAGACGAAATCGCGCGCTGGAGCCGCAGCACCGATGCCGAAAAGCGCGCCATCCTCGACATCGTCGCGCAGCGGCGTGAGCAGCTCGGACTGGGCGCGGCGACGGTCACGGCCGGAGCGGCGTCATGAGCGCCGATGCGCTGTGCGTGGGTGTGTGCATGATCGACTGGGATTCCGGCGTGTGCCTGGGCTGCGGCCGCACCGCCGACGAAATCAACGGCGTGCCCATCCCGCCGCCGCCGGCCGATGAGCGAGGTGCGGCGGCGCCCGCGCCGCTGCCGCCCAACGTCGCCGCCCAGGTCGGCGAGGGCAGCGATTGAGCGCCGCGTTGCGCTTTCCGCCCGAACTGCAGGTGTTCGAGCGCGGCTGGCTGTCGGCGAACAACATCCTGCTGTTCGACGGCGATGAGGCCACACTGATCGACAGCGGCTACGTCAGCCACGCGCCGCAGACGCTGGCGCTGCTGCGCACTTCGCTTGACGGGCGGCGCCTCGCCCGCCTGATCAACACCCATTCCCACTCCGACCACATCGGTGGCAACGCCGCGGTGCAACGCGAGTTCGGTTGCACGATCGAGGTGCCGGCAGGCATCGCCGACGCGGTGGCGAACTGGGACGAGGCCGCGCTGCTGCTGTCGACCGCGGCCCAGTCGGGCGAGCGCTTCGCAGCCGACGGCACGCTGGCGGCAGGCGATGCCTTCGTCGCCGGCGGCCTGCGGTGGCAGGCGATCGCGGTGCCCGGCCACGACATGGACGCGCTCGCCTACTACAACGCCGAGCGCCGCCTGCTGATCTCGGGCGATGCCTTGTGGCGCGACGGTTTCGGCATCCTGTTCGCCGACGTGCTCGGCACCGGCGACGGGCTGGGCGCCGCACGCCGCACGCTGGAAGCGATCGGCCGCCTCGCCGTCGACGCGGTGATCCCCGGCCACGGCGCGCCGTTCGCGGATTTCGACGACGCCCTCGAGCGCGCCTTCGCCCGGCTGCGCGCCTTCGAGGACGACGGCGCACGCATGGCGCGCAACGCGATCCGCGCCTGCATCACCTTCCATCTGCTCGACGCGCGCCGCATCGTGCTCGACGAACTGCCGCGGCACCTGGCCGAAACGCCGCTGTATCGCGAGGCAAATGCGCGCTTCCTCGGCCTGGCGCCGGACGCGCTCGCAGTCTGGCTGGTGGGTGAGCTGGAACGCGCGGGCGTGGCGCATCGCGAAGGCCGGGAACTGGTGGCTGCCTGACCCCGTCGGAAGGGGCTCTGGGCTATATTGCTATCGGCCTCAACCAAGTGTCGGGAACATGCAGATCGTACTCATCAGCGGCCTCTCGGGGTCGGGCAAGAGCATTGCGCTGAACGTGCTGGAAGATTCCAGCTATTACGTCGTCGACAACCTGCCGGCGACGCTGCTGCCGCAACTCGTTTCGCATCTGCGCAGCGTGGGCTACGCGCGCGTCGCGGTGGCGGTGGACGTGCGCTCGGGCGTCAGCATCGCGGCATTGCCGGCCCAGGTGCAGGCACTGCGCGACATCGTCGACGACCTGCGCTTCATCTTTCTCGAGGCGCGGGACGACGCGCTGATCGCGCGGTTTTCCGAGACCCGGCGGCGTCACCCGCTGGCCGAGGAGGGCGTGTCGCTCGACGAGGCGATCCGGCGCGAGCGCGATGCGCTGGCTGAAATCGCCGAACTCGGCCACCGCATCGACACCAGCGACCTGCATCCGAATACCTTGCGCGCGTGGGTGAAGGATTTCATCCAGATCGAGGCCAGCGAAGGGCTGACGCTGATGTTCCAGTCCTTCGGCTTCAAGTACGGCATCCCGCTCGACGCCGACCTGGTGTTCGACGTGCGCTGCCTGCCCAATCCCCATTACGACCTGAACCTGCGACCCCTCACCGGCAGGGACCAGCCGGTGATCGATTTCCTGAAGCGCATCCCCGAGGTGGGGCGCATGGCCGAGGACATCCGCCACTTCCTCGCCAACTGGCTGCCGGCCTATGTGCGTGACAACCGCAGCTACCTGACGGTGGCCATCGGCTGCACCGGCGGCCAGCACCGTTCGGTGTACCTGGCCGAATGGCTGGCGCGAAAGTTCGAGGACAAGCTGCGGGTGATCGTGCGCCACCGCTCGGCGGCGCGGCGTGCGGTGGACAAGGCGCCCGGCGCGCCGCAGTGAGGGCACGCCTTGCCGCCTGGCGGCGCCTGTTGCGCCCCGGCGACGTGCTGGTGGTGCTGGCCGGCATGGGCGTGTGCGTGCATGCGGCGCTGCTGCTGTGGCGAGGTGGCGCGCCGGACGGCGCGGTGGTGCGGGCAGGGGGCAAGGTGTTTGCCGAACTCGATCTGTCGCGCCGGCAGATCGTCGAGGTGCCGGGCCCGCTGGGCACGACGCGCATCGAGGTCGAGCCGGGCCGCGCCCGTGTCGTCGCCGATCCCGGACCGCGGCAGTACTGCGTGCGCCAGGGCTGGCTCAGCCGTGCCGGCGCGGTGGCGATCTGCGCGCCCAACCAGGTGAGCCTGACCTTGACCGGGCGCGGGGCGGACTATGACGCGCTCAACTATTGAACTCGTGCCCACCGTCGAGGACCACCGCATCGCCCGCCATGCGGCGGCGGCGATCGTGCTGACGGTGGCCGAGGCCGTGATTCCGTTGCCGCTGCCGGGCGTCAAGCCCGGCCTCGCCAACATCGTCACGCTCATCGTGCTGGCGCGCTGGGGCTGGCGCGAGGCGGTGTGGGTGGCGCTGCTGCGCGTGTTCGCCGGCAGCCTGCTGCTGGGTCAGTTCCTCGCCCCCAGTTTCTTCCTGAGTCTGTCCGGGGCCGTCGCCAGCCTGCTCATGCTCGGTGTGGCGATGCATCTGCCGGCACGCTGGTTCGGGCCGGTGAGCCACAGCATCCTCGCCGCCTTTGCGCACATCGGTGCGCAGTTGATGGTGGCGCGGCTGTGGCTGGTGCCGCACGACGGCGTGTTCTACCTGGCGCCGGTGTTCGCCGCGGCGGCGGTGGTGTTCGGTCTGGTGAATGGACTGGTGGCGGCGCGCCTGCTTGCCGAACTGCAGGCCGACGATCCGGGCGGCCCTGCGACGGCATGAGGCCGCTCGGTTGCCTGCTGCAATCGATTGCATGCATGGCGCCGACATGGTCTATTCCGCCATCGGCCCCGGATTCCGGCCCTGGGCTTTGAACAGGCCGTTCAGGAGACCTGCATGACCAGGCGCGTCCTCATCCGCTTTCCGCTCGCCTCGCGCGATTCGTTGCCGGCGGTCATGCCCGAGCGCAACGCCAATTTCGCCAGCATCGCGTCCAGCGACGCGTTTCACCCGCTGCCGCGGGCGGCTGTCCGGGGCCCGAGCCCGAGATCATGAGCACCTCGCGCGACGAGGCGGTCGAGGCCGAGGTCGTGCGCATCGTCGCCGGGCTCGTCGGCGAGTTGCGTGCCGGTCGGCCACTGGCAGTGAGCCCGGACAGCCACCTCGAGCGCGACCTCGGTCTCGACAGCCTGGCGCGGGTCGAGCTTCTCGCCCGCATCGAGCGCAGCGCGGGCGTCAGGTTGCCCACGGACACGCTGACCGCTGCCGAGACGCCGCGCCAGCTCGCGCAGGCGCTGCGCGACGCGCATCCGGACTTCGCCGCGGCCGACCTCGAGCCGGTCGCGGCGGCACCTGCGGGCGAGCACATCGAGGCGCCGGCGACGGCCGCCACCCTCGTCGAAGTGCTGCAGTGGCATGCCGGACACTGGCCGCAGCGCGTGCATGTGCGTCTGCTGCACGACGACGCCGAAGTGGCGACGCTGAGCTACGGCAGCCTGCTCGACACCGGGCTGCGCATGGCCAGCGGCCTGCGGCGAGCGGGCCTGCAGCCGGGCGAGGCAGTGGCGATCATGCTGCCGACCGGGCTCGAGTTCTTCACCAGCTTCTTCGGCGCGCTGCTGGCCGGCGGCGTGCCGGTGCCGATGTACCCGCCGACGCGGCCGTCACAACTGGAGGATCATCTGCGCCGCCAGGCCGGCATCCTCGCCAGCAGCGCAGCGCCGGTCCTGGTGACGGTGGCGGAGGCGCGCCTGGCGGCGCGGGTGCTGCGCACGCAGACGCCGACGCTGCGCCATGTCGTGACGCCGCAGGAACTGCAGGCCGACGGGGCCGGGGAAGGGCAGGCGGCGAGGCCGGCGGTGAGCGCCGCGGGGAATCTCGCGCTGCTGCAATACACTTCGGGCAGCACCGGCAACCCCAAGGGCGTGATGCTCACCCACGCCAACCTGCTCGCCAACATCCGCGCCTGGAGCCGCGCCATCACGGTGGCGCCCGAGGACGTATGCGTGAGCTGGCTGCCGCTGTACCACGACATGGGTCTGATCGGCACCTGGCTCGGCAGCCTGTACAACGGCAATCCGCTGGTGCTGATGTCGCCGCTGGATTTCCTGTCGCGACCGGTCAACTGGCTGCGTGCCATCCATCGCTATCGCGGCACCATCACTGCCGCACCCAACTTCGCCTTCGAGCTGGTGGTGCGGCACGCTGCGGCGGCCGATCTGGCCGGGCTGGACCTGTCGTGCTGGCGCCTGGCGATCAATGGCGCCGAGCCGGTGAGTCCGGATACGCTGGAGCGCTTCTGTGCGCATCTGGCGCCGGTCGGCTTCAGGCGCGAGGCGATGACGCCGCTTTACGGACTGGCGGAGAACGCGGTCGGCCTCACCGTGCCGGTGCTCGGCCGCGAGCCGCGGATCGACCGCGTGCAGCGCGACGTCTTCCTGCGCCGCGCGCAGGCGGTCTGCGCCGCGGCGGGCACCGACGATGCAGCGGTAATGCGCTTCGTCGGCAGCGGCCGGCCGCTGCCGGGGCACGCGCTGCGCATCGTCGACGCAGCGGGTGCGGCGCTGCCCGAGCGGCAGGTGGGCCGCATCGAATTCCAGGGGCCGTCGGCCACCGCCGGCTACTACCGCAACCCGGAGGAGACCGCCCGCCTGCTCGACGGCGACTGGCGCGACACCGGCGACCTCGGCTACCTCGCCGACGGTGAGCTGTTCGTCACCGGCCGGGTCAAGGACATGATCATCCGCGGCGGGCGCAATCTATACCCCTACGAACTCGAGGAGGCGATCGGAGCGCTGCCCGGCGTGCGCCGCGGTTGCGTGGCGGTGTTCGGTGCGGTCGACGCGGCGACGGCGAGCGAGCGCCTCGTTGCCGTGGTCGAGACTCGCGAGGGCATGAACGACACCCGATCCGCGCTCGGGCGCACCATCGAGGATCTGGCGCTGGAGCGCCTCGGCCTGCCGCTGGACGAGGTTGTGCTGGCGCCGCCGCACAGCGTGCTGAAAACATCCAGCGGCAAGATCCGCCGAGCCGCGACGCGTGATCTCTACCTCGCCGGCGCGCTGGGCAGCCGGCACAGCGTGCGCGTGCAGATGCTGCGGCTGGCCGCGGCCGGCATCGCCGCGCAGGGCCGGCGCTTTGTCGCGCGTTGCGCGGCGCTGGCGTGGGCGGCGTGGGCATGGACGATGCTTCTGGTACTGGCGCCGCCGGTGTGGCTGGCGGTCGCGGCATTGCGGCGTCCTGCCCTGGGCTGGCGCATCGCACGGCTCGGCGCGCGCGCCTATGCGCGGCTGATCGGCGTGCCGGTGCAGGTGGACGGGGCGGCGAACCTGCCGCCGGAGGCGCCCTGCGTGATCGCCGCCAACCACGCAAGCTACGTCGATGGTCTGGTGGCGGTCGCAGCACTGGCACGGCCCTTCACGTTCGTCGCCAAGCGCGAACTGCAGGCGCATCCGGTCGCCGGCCCCTTCCTGCGCGGCATCGGCGCCGCCTTCGTGGAGCGCTTCTCTCTGCCCGACAGCGTGGAGGCGGCGCGCGAACTGGGTGCGCGGGCACGTGCCGGGGAGTCGCTGTTCTTCTTTCCGGAGGGAACCTTCACCGGTCGTGCCGGCCTGCGCGAGTTTCGCCTCGGTGCCTTCCTCGCCGCCGCGGAGGCGGGTCTGCCGGTGGTGCCGATGTCGATTCGCGGCACGCGCGCGGTGCTGCCGGACGACGCCTGGATGCCGTGCCGTGCACCGGTCGCGGTGCTGCTCGACGCGCCGGTGGTGGCCGCCGGTCCGGGCTGGCAGGCGGCCGTCGCGCTGCGCGATACGGTGCGCGCACGCATCCTCGCCCAGTGCGGCGAACCCGACCTGACTGCCTGAAATGGGCAGCGGTCGTGCAACATGGCACTATGGCGCCTGACGCGTGCGTCCGGCACGTTGCGGTCCGCGCGTGGCTCCGGCCGAGCGCCGCAGACCGGGAACCTCATTCAATCCGGCAGCACTGCACGGCCCGGGCGCGCGGAAGGTCCGAGCGGCGCATGGACGACCGGGTGGGGGGCGAACACGCGCCGGGGCCGGAGGCCTGCTTCTACGTGGAATTGCGCAAATGACGAATTCGCTGCCGTCGCTGCCGTCGCCGTCCGCCGTGCCGGCGTGCGATCGATCGCAGGGGACCGAACCGATGGCGGCAGGGGCTGCGTTGCGTGTGCTGTACGTCGAGGGCGACGCAGTCGAGGCGGAACTCGCCGGGCGGGCGTTGCGGCACGCAACGCCGCACATCGAGCTGATCCTCGCGTCCTCGCTCGCGGAAGGTCGCCGTTGCCTGGCGGGCGCCGTGTTGCCCGACCTGTTGCTGGTCGCCCCGGACCTGCCCGATGGCAGCGCACTCGAACTGCTCGCCGAGGTGCGTGCCGCATCGCTTCCGCTCGCGGTCGTGCTGCTCACCGCCCCGGGTGGCGAGGGGGCCGCGCACGCGGCGCTGAAGGCCGGTGCCTACGACTATCTGACCCGGCACGAGGGCTATGTCTGCGAGATCCCGGCGATGCTGGAGAAGGTGCGACGACACGCGTTGTTGATGCGCGAGCGTTCCGAGTTGCGCACCACCGCCGACCGGCTGTCGCGGCTGTTGATGGCGAGCCCCTCCATCCTCTACAGCCTGAGGTTCGATGGCGAGCGTGCCACGCCGCTGTGGGTCAGCGAGAACATCACGCGCCTGACGGGCTTTTCCGTCGAGGAGGCGCTGGCGCCGGACTGGTGGTACAGCCACCTCGACCCCAGCGCCCTGGAAGTCGTCGCCGACTGGCCGAGACGGCTCGCCGAAACCGGAACGCTGCGGCAGGAATACTGCTTCCGCTGCAAGGACGGACGTCCGATCTGGCTGCTCGACGAACTCCATCTGCTGCGCTCGGCGGACGGGCGGCCGGTCGAGATTGCCGGCACCTGGACCGACATCACCCTGCGCACGCAGCACGAACTGCTGCGCGCCGCGCGCGCCGATGTGCTCGACCAGGTAGTCGCGGCGCGCCCGCTGGCGGAGATCCTGCTGAGTGTGGCGCGCCGGCTGGAATCCATCGCGCCGCAGATGCGCGTGTCGGTGCTGCTGATCGACGCCCGGACGCAGTGTCTCGACGTGATCGCGGCGCCCAGCCTGCCGGACTTCTACAACGCGGCCATCCAGGGGCTCGAGATCGGCGAGGGCCGCGGCTCCTGCGGAACGGCTGCGGTGCGCGGCGAGACGGTGGTGGTGGACGACGTCGACACCCACCCGTTCTGGGCCCCCTACCGCGCGCTGGCGCGGCGAGCCGGCCTGCGCGCATGCTGGTCGGTGCCGTTCAAGGACACCGAGGGCCGCGTGCTGGGCACTTTCGCAGCCTATTTCGGCGAGCCGCGCGCGCCGGAGGGCGGGGAACTCGATCTGGTGCAGGAGTTTGCCCGCATCACCGCCCTGGCGGTGCAGAAGGTGCGCGCCGAAGCCGCGCTGCGCCTGTCGTCCGCGGTGTTCGAGAGCACGCGTGACGGCGTGGTCATCACCACGCTGGAGCCGCGCATCGTTTCGGTGAACCCGGCCTACACCGAAATCACCGGCTACCCGCTGGACGAGGTGTACGGCCGCAATCCGGGGTTCGTGAAGTCCGGGCGCCACGGCCGGCAGTTCTATCAGGAAATGTGGGCGAGCCTGATTGCGGTCGGCTACTGGCAGGGCGAGATCTGGAACCGGCGCCGGAACGGCGAGGTGTATCCGCAGTGGCTGACCATCAGCACCGTGCGCGACGAGAGCGGACGGGCCAGCCATTACGTGGGCGTGATGACCGACCTCACTCAGCTCAGGCGCTCGGAACAGCAACTCGAGCGCCTGTCGCATTACGATCCGCTCACCGACCTGCCCAATCGCCTGCTGGTGAAGTCCAGGCTCGAGCACGCGATCGAGCAGGCGCACCGCCATCAGACCGGCGCAGCGGTGCTGTTCCTCGACCTCGACCGCTTCAAGAACGTCAATGACGGGCTCGGCCATCCGGCCGGCGACGAGTTGCTGCGCGCCGTGGCGCAGCGTCTGCGCAGCGGCCTGCGCGACGAGGACACGCTGGCGCGCTCGGGCGGGGACGAGTTCATCGTCATACTCGAGGATCTGCACTCGCCCGACGAGGCGGCCAGCGTCGCGCAGAAGCTGATCAGGCTGGTGCAGCAGCCCTTCGTGCTCGCGGGCGGCCACGAGGTGATCGTCAGCGCCAGCATCGGCGTGGCGCTGTACCCGGAAGACGGCGAGACCGTCACCGAGCTGAACCAGCATGCGGACGTGGCGCTCTATCGGGCCAAGGAGCTCGGGCGCAACACCTTCTGCTTCCATTCGGCCGCGCTGACGAGCCGTGTGAACGAGCACCTGCAGCTCGAGATGCGATTGAGGCGGGCGCTCGAGCGCGGCGAATTGCTGCTGCACTACCAGCCGCTGGTGGGCCTGCAGCCGGGGCAGCCGATCCGCGCCGAGGCGCTGCTGCGCTGGCAACCGGCGGACGAGGCCATGGTGTCGCCGGACCGCTTCATTCCGCTGGCCGAAGAAACCGGCATGATCGTGCCGATCGGCGACTGGGTGCTGCGCGAGGCCTGCCGCCAGGCCAGGGCATGGCTCGACGCCGGGCTGGATTTCGGCGGCGTGTCGGTGAACCTGTCCGTGCGCCAGTTCCGCCGGCAGGGCCTCGTCGACGAGGTGGCGGCCGTGCTTGCCGAGACCGGCCTGCCGGCGCGCTACCTGGAGCTGGAGATCACCGAGTCGGCGCTGATGGAGGGCGTGGAGCAGGCGGTGGCGACGCTGGATGCGCTGCGCGGCCTGGGCGTGAGCCTCGCGGTGGACGATTTCGGCACCGGCTACTCCTCGCTCGCCTACCTGAAGCGCTTCCCGCTCGACAAGCTGAAGATCGACCAGAGCTTCGTGCGCGGCCTGCCCGGGGACGGCAACGATCACGCGATCGTCACCGCGACCATCGCCATGGCGCGCAGCCTGGGTTTCTCCACCGTGGCCGAGGGCGTCGAGACGACGGAGCAACTCGAGGTGCTGCGCGAACTGGGCTGCAATGCCTACCAGGGCTACCTGTTCAGCCGTCCGCTGCCATCGGTCGACTACGCGCGCCAGACCGCCCTGTGCGCGTCCCGCTGAGCAGGGCCCGCGGCCAGGGCGAGCGGCGGCGATGCCCCCGATGCGGGACATCGCCGCCGCTCGGTCTTACACGTTGGCGATCGAGACCGCGCGCGTGTTGAGGTAGGCGTCGAGCGCCTCCGGACCGCCTTCGGTGCCGTAGCCGGAGTCCTTCACGCCGCCGAACGGCATTTCGGCCGACGGCAGCGCCGGCTGATTCACCCACAGCATGCCGACCTCGACGCGCTGCGACAGCAGGTGTGCGTGCTTCAGCGAACGGGTGTAGGCATAGCCGGCCAGGCCGTACGACAGGCGGTTGGCTTCGGCGATGGCCTCGTCCATGGTGTTGAAGCGGCGGATCGCGGCGACCGGTCCGAAAGGCTCGTCGTTGAACACCTTGGCGTCCAGCGGCACATTGGTCAGCACCGTCGGGGCGAAGAAGTTGCCTTCGCCGCCCAGGCGCTCACCGCCGGCTGCCACCGTGGCGCCGCGCTGCACCGCATCCTGCAGGAACTCGGTCATTGCGGTGATGCGGCGCGGGTTGGCCAGCGGCCCCATCTGCGTGCCCTCGGCCAGGCCGTCACCGACCTTCAGCGAGCTCGCGTGCCGGGCCATGGCTGCGGCGAAGGCGTCGTGGACGCTCTCGTGCACCAGGAAACGGGTGGGGGAGATGCACACCTGGCCGGCGTTGCGGAACTTCGCCGCGCCGGCAGCCTTCACGGCCAGCTCGACGTCGGCGTCCTCGCACACGATCACCGGCGCATGGCCGCCGAGCTCCATCGTGACGCGCTTCATGTGCTGGCCGGCCATCGCGGCGAGCTGCTTGCCCACTGCGGTGGAGCCGGTGAAGGTGACCTTGCGGATCACCGGGTGCGGGATCAGGTAGGACGAGATCTCCGCCGGGTTGCCATACACCAGGCCGACCACCCCGGCCGGCACGCCGGCGTCGACGAAGGCGCGGATGAGCGCGGCCGGCGCGGCCGGCGTTTCCTCCGCGGCCTTCACCAGGATGGAGCAGCCGGTGGCCAGCGCCGCGGCGGCCTTGCGCACCACCTGGTTGATGGGGAAGTTCCAGGGCGTGAACGCGGCCACCGGGCCGACCGGATCCTTCAGCACCAACTGGCGGGTGGTGAGGTTGCGCGATGGCACGATGCGGCCGTACACGCGCATGCCCTCGTCGGCGAACCAGTCGATGATGTCGGCCGCGGCCAGGGTCTCGAGGCGGGCCTCGACCAGCGGCTTGCCCTGCTCCCGGGTGAGCAGCGCGGCGATGCCGTCGGCGCGCTCGCGCATCAGGCCGGCGGCGCGGCGCATGATCTTCTGGCGCTCCAGCGCGGGCACGTCGCGCCAGGTCTCGAAACCCTTCTGCGCAGCCGCCAGCGCCCGGTCGAGGTCGGCGATGCCGGCATGGGCGACACGCCCGATCTCGGCGCCGGTGGCCGGGTTATGCACGGGCAGCGTGCGGCCGTCCGCGGCGTCCTGCCATTGGCCATCGATCAGAAGCTGGGTGTTGGGATAGGTCATGGGATGGGTGCTCCGGTGAGCCGTGAGGAAATCTCGATTTTCGGTCAATCGATGTGCCATGGTCCAGCCCCGGCCTTCGCGCCGGCGGGCGGCATGGGGTCAGCCGCCGGCGTGGCGCCGGCGCAGCGCAAGCAGGCCGACGAGTGCGAGCGCGGCCAGCCCCGCGCCCGCGAGGAAGGTCGTTCGCGAGCCCCAGGTGTCCCACAGCGCACCAGCCAGCACGCTGGCCGCCAGCAGGGCGAGGCCGCCGACGAGGTTGAAGAGGCCGAATGCGGTGCCGCGCAGCGTGGCGGGTGCGGCATCGGCCACCAGCGTGGCGAGCAGGCCCTGCGTCATGCCCATGTGCAGGCCCCACAGGGCGACGCCGAGCATCAGTCCGCCAAGGCCGTCCACCAGCGCGAGGGCGAGGTCGGCGGCGACGAGCAGGGCGAAGCCCAGCGCGAGCAGCGTGCGCCGGTCGAGACGGTCGGCGAGCACACCGACCGGATAGGACGACAGCGAATACACCACGTTCATCGCCACCAGCACCGCCGGAATCCACGCGAGGGTGAGACCGAGTTCCTGTGCGCGCAGCACGAGAAAAGCCTCGCTGAAGCGCGCCAGCGTGAACACCGCGGACACGGCGACGATGCTCCAGTAGGCCGGCGGCAGGCGAGCCAGCTCGGCGCGCGACAACGGGCTGCGGACGTGCGGCACATCGGCCGGCCGTGGGGCGTCGTGCACCGCGAATGCGATCAGCGCGAAGGCACCGAAGGCCGGCAGCACCGCCACCCAGAACACGAACGGGATGTCGTTGCCGCTCCAGGCCATCAGGGCCATCGCCAGCAGCGGGCCGATGAAGGCGCCGGCGGTGTCGAGCGACTGGCGCAGGCCGAAGGCCGCGCCACGCAGCGCGGGCGGGGCGAGGTCGGCGATCAGCGCGTCGCGCGGCGCTCCCCGTATGCCCTTGCCGATGCGATCGACGAAGCGCGCCGTGACCACCCAGCCCACCGTCTCGGCAAGCGGGAACACCGGCTTGGTGAAGGCAGCCAGGCCATAGCCGATGGCCGCGAGCAGCTTGCGCCGCCCGAGCCAGTCCGACAGCGCGCCGGAGAACACCTTGGTGATCGAGGCGGTGGCCTCGGCGATGCCTTCGATGGCGCCCACCGCGAGCGTCGATGCGCCGAGCACGGTGACCAGGTAGATCGGCAGCAGGGCGTGGATCATTTCCGAGGAAATGTCCATCAGCATCGACACGAAGCCGAGCGCCCAGATTCCAGCCGGCAGGCGCTGCGCGTGCGCGCCTGGCGGGGCGGCTTCATGCTGCCGGCCCATGTCGGCGGCCTCGCGTACCTACGCTGCGGGCGCGATGTCGAGGGTGGCGATCAGGGTGTCTTCCCGCACTTCGTCACCCACCGCCACATGCACCGCGACGACACGACCGGCACGCGGCGTGGGAACGTCGGTGCTGACCTTGCTGGTCTCGGTGCGGATCACCGTGTCGTTGAACTGCAGCACGTCACCCGGGCGGACGACGATCTCGGCGACGAAGGAGCCATCGCCGGCGCAGTTGCCGCAGGTGGACCAGCACTTCGGAAAGGCAGCGAGGCGGAGTTCGAAAAGAGCGGGTGCGATTGCATTCATGGGGCGAGCCCTCGACTGGAAAGGACGAATCCGGCGCACTGGCACCGGTGGATGCGGGCTGCGGCCCAGGCGCCCGCGTGGCCGGATGAACAGGACGATGGCCATCCCTGCCGCGCATCGGGCGCGAGAAACGAAAGAGCCCCTGCCACGGCAAGGGCTCTGCGTCGCAAGCGGGTTGGCTCAGGAGCGGCGCTGATGCACCGGCGCCGATGCCGCGTTGGCCGGGCGGCCCGGCAGATGGCGAAAGGTGATGCGCCCCTTGGTCAGGTCGTACGGCGACATCTCGAGCGACACGTTGTCGCCGGCAATGATGCGGATGTGGTTCTTCTTGAGCTTGCCGCCGGCGTAGGCGATCAGGTTGTGACCGTTGTCGAGGGTGACGCGGTAGCGGCCGTCGGGCAGCACTTCGGTGACGGCGCCATGCATTTCGATGAGTTCTTCCTTGGCCATGTTCGGGCTCCTTGTCGTTGTGCCCGCGCGGCACCCCATGGTGCGCAACGGCGGGCGGGCCTGTCTCCGCCGGGACAGGCAGGGGCCAGCAGGGGCTCGGCGCGGGTGGCGTCGGGCACGTTCTGGCCGGGTCGGCACGGTAATCGGCGGGCCGGCGACTGGATGCTGCAATGACGCGACTGCATCGAAAGGACAACAGTCACGAGCGATGCGCACAAGGGAGCTTGGGCACGTCGCATGACGGCCGGTCGTGCGGCTCTGCGCCGCGGTGACCGGAACGGGCCATGACCGCGCTGCGGCCGTGGCGATCGAAAAGAAAATAGCCGGAGCGAACTCCGGCTATCTCCTCAATTCTTGTATTGAACGCGCCGGATTCGAGCCGGAGCGTCGGGATGGGCGGCGTCCATCGTGAAAGCTGAGCGGTATCACCATCTGTTGGGCTGTTTCACATGATACGTTTCACGGCTTCTCTTGTCCATGGTTTTGTTGCGGTGCAGCACACGCTGTCGATTCGGGGGGCGGGGCTGGGGGGGAGGTCGGTTCCGGGCGTTGTGCCGGCAAAGCGTAGAGCTCGAATTTCTTCACCATCTTGCCGAGCACGGTGAGCGAGATGTCGCTCTGCGGGAACACGCGGCAGGCCAGCACGATCCCGCTGGCTTCCTCCTCGCGCGTCACGTAGCTGCGGCTCATCTTGATCGCACGGTATTCGCCGCGGTCGATCTGGATCTTGCAGACACCGCAGCCGCCACCACGGCAGCCCACCGGAATGCCCTTGCGCGAGAGCTGCTCCATGCCCTTCAGCAGGTTGTCGTCTTCCGAGCAGGCAAATTCCTCCCCGGTGTTCGAGATCGAAACCCTGAATGAGCGTGAGCTCATGATGAAATCTCCATTCGTTGCGCCGCGGCCGATGTCGGTGCCGGATGCGGGAAGGCGTAAGTTTGGCGGCAAGTCGGTGAAAATGCACGCGACGCGAGCGGCACTCCGGCGATGGCGTCACGGCCGGGCGCAGCGGGCGGCTGCTTCACGCCGTCGTCGTCAGCGGCCATGCCGCCGCAGCAGCCGATCCAGCCGGTTCGCGAAGGCCTTGCCGTCCGCCGCGCTGAATGCGGCCGGCCCGCCGGTCTCCACCCCGGTGCTGCGCAGCGTGTCCATGAAGTTGCGCATGTCGAGCAGCTCGCGGATGTTCTCCTTGCCGTACAGTTCGCCGCGCGGCGACAGCGCATGGGCGTCCCTGGCCACCACGTCCGCGGCGAGCGGAATGTCGGCGGTGATCACGAGGTCGCCGGCCGCGACGTGCGCGGCGATGTACTTGTCGGCCTCGTCGAAGCCGCCCGGAACCTGGATCATGCGGATCAGGGGCGAGGCGGGGGTGCGCAGGAACTGGTTGGCGACCAGCGTCAGCGGGCGCCCGGTGCGAGCGGCAGCGCGGAACAGGATGTCCTTGATGACCACGGGGCAGGCGTCGGCATCGACCCAGATGTGCATGGCGTGAGCATCCTGTGGGGGGCTGGCGAGGGTGGACGGCAAACGTGTGGAAGATCCGGCATTCCGCGATCGAGCGGCACGTGAACCGGAAAAGAAAATGCCCCAGCCGAAGCTGAGGCATTTCCTCGTGTCCTGGTAGGCCGTGCTGGATTCGAACCAGCGCCCAACGGATTAAAAGTCCGCTGCTCTACCAACTGAGCTAACGACCCGAAAACAGAGGCCGAATTTTAGTTGGCGCCGTGCGAGAGTGTCAAGGATGCCTTGGTGCTCGGGACGACGACCGGCGCAGCCCGGAATCCGGTCCGGCGGCGGCGGACTCGGTCGGCGTGATCAGGCGGCGCGCGCCATCAGGTGGTACTGCAGCTTCATGGTGACGGCGGCGCCCAGGATGATGGCGGCAGTGGTCAGCATGGCGCCCAGGGCCAGCGTGGACAGGCCGCTGATCCCCTGGCCGATGGTGCAGCCGAGTGCGGTGACGCCGCCGAAGCCCATCAGCACGGCGCCGGCGATGTGGCGCACGAGGTCGTCGGCGTCGCGAAAGCTCTCGATGCGGAAACTGCCGCTCAGCACGGCGTGAACCGCTGCGCCGGCCACCACGCCGCCCGCGCTGGCGACACCGAAGCTCAGGACTCGGCTGGCGTCGCTCCATAGCATCAGCAGATCGAGCGCGTACGCCAGCGGCGCGACGAAGGTCAGGGATTCGGCGCGGTTGCTGCTGGTGGCGAGAAAGGCTTCGTCCAGCGTGTCCGGATGTTCGGCGAGGTGGCCGAGGTGGCCCGTGACGTACCAGCCGGCGACGACCAGGGTGCCGGTGACGATGCCGCCGACGAGGATGTCGGCGGTCCAGGCCTCGCGGCGGCGCAGCGCCGCGATCAGCAGCGGCACGGCAAGCGCGGCGGCGGCGGCGACCAGCGCCGTCGACGGCGCGAACCCGCCGGCGGCGAGAAAGGCGGGGAGGTCCTGGCCGTGCGGCAGCGCGATCGCCACCGGGTCGAGGAAGCGCGCCCGCCACACGCCGAACAGGCCGCGCATGGTCATCAGCGCGCTGATCGCGAAGAAGGCGAACACGACCACCGACTTGAGGTTGCCACCGCCGATGCGGATGAGCGTCCGCGCACCGCAGCCCGACGCCAGCGTCATGCCGGCGCCGAAGGCGGCGCCGCCGACCAGGTGCGACAGCCAGGCGAGACGGCTGCCGGTGTAGATCGTCTTCGACGCGTCGAGGAGTCCGGCGAGTTGCAGCGCGGTGGTGCCGGCCACGGCGGTGGCCATCGCCAGCATCCACATCCGCATGCGGTTCCAGTCGCCCATGTGCACAACGTCCGAGATGGCGCCCATGGTGCAGAAGCGGGTCCTGCTGCCGACGAAGCCGAACGTGGCGCCGATGGCCACGGCCAGCCACAGGACGGTGCCGGTGATCGCTTCGATGTCCTGCATGGTGTGCTGGTGCGCGACTCGCGGCGGGGCGCTTACCGGTAGGGGGTGGGATCCGGCACGCCGGCGGCGGCGAAGCCGGCGGCGCGCAGGCGGCAGGCCTCGCAGCGGCCGCAGGCGCGCCCCTGCGCGTCGGCCTGGTAGCAGGTGACGGTGAGGCCGTAGTCGACACCCAGCGCCAGCCCGCGGCGGATGATGTCGGCCTTGGACAGGTCGATCAGAGGCGCATGGATGCGGATGCGGGCGCCCTCGACACCGATCTTGGTGCCGAGGTTGGCCATGTTTTCGAAAGCCTCGATGAAGGCAGGGCGGCAGTCCGGATAGCCGGAGTAGTCGACCGCATTGACGCCGACGAAAATGTCGTGGGCCCCCAGCACCTCGGCCCAGGCGAGCGCGATCGACAGCATCACCGTGTTGCGCGCCGGCACGTAGGTGACCGGAATGCCCCCGCTGGCGCCGTCCTCGGGTACCGCGATGGCGGCGTCGGTGAGCGCCGAACCGCCGAACTGGCCGAGGTCGACGCTGGCCGTCCGGTGCGCCTTCGCCCCCAAAGCCGTGGCGACGCGCTGCGAGGCGGCCAGTTCGGCAGCGTGGCGCTGGCCGTAGGCGACCGACAGCGCGTACGGTTCGAAGCCCTGGTCGCGTGCGATGGCGAGGCAGGTGGCGGAGTCGAGTCCGCCCGACAGCAGGACGACGGCAGGTCTGGTTTGGTGCGTCGTGGTCATTGCGTCCCTTTCATGTTGCGTTCCTTCCGCGAGCGCGGCGCCTGCAGCAGGCCGTGGGCACAGTGTCTCCAGGCCGTGGACTGCGCGCGGGTGGCGCTGGCACCCCGCGCGGACGGTTCAGCGTCCGCGCGCGTCGCTCCACAGGATCTTGTGCAGTTGCAACTGGAAGCGGACGGGCAGTCGATCGCGCACGATCCACTCGGCGAGTGTGGCCGGGTCCAGCGCACCGGCCACCGGCGACAGCAGCACGGTGCAACGGCGCGCGAGCTCGAACTCGGCGATCTGCTGCTTCGCCCAGACGTAGTCGGCCTCGTCGGCAAGCACGATCTTGACTTCGTCGTGCGCGTTCAGAAGCGCGATGTTTTCGTAGCGGTTGCGGCCGACCTCGCCGGAGCCCGGCGCCTTCAGGTCCATGATGCGCGACACGCGCGGATCGACCGCGCCGACGTCGAGTGCGCCGCTGGTCTCGAGCGAAACCGAATAGCCGGCATCGCACAACGCGGTGAGCAGCGGCAGGCAGCTCTTCTGCGCCAGCGGTTCGCCGCCGGTCACGCAGACGCAATGCAGGCCATGGTCGGCCACTTCGGCGAGCACCGCGTCGAGCGTGCGGGTTTCGCCGCCCTGGAAGGCATAGGCGGTGTCGCACCAGGTGCATCGCAGCGGGCAGCCGGTCAGGCGCACGAACACGGTGGGCAGGCCGACGCGCGTCGATTCGCCCTGCAGCGAGGCGAAGATCTCGGTGATGCGCAGCTTGACGTCCGGCGTGGCGTCGACGACCTCGGTCATGGCGATGGCGTTCATGCGCTCAGCGCGCGCCCAGCCGCTGCCGGGCGATCTTCGCCGCGTTGCTCTGTGGATAGCGGTCCACCACTTGCTGCAGGGTGCGTTGCGCGGTCTTCGGATCGCCCATCGCCTGCTGGCTGTTGGCGAGCCCCAGCATCGCGTCGGGCGCGGTCGGGTCGCCGGGCCACTTGTTGAGCACGACGTTGAAGTACTTGGTGGCGCTTGCGACATCCTTGGCCTGCAGCGCCGCGTTTCCGGCCCAGAAGTGGGCGCCGGGGGCGAAACTGCCCGACGGGTAACGGCTGATGAAGCTCTGGAACGCGCCCAGCGCTTCCTTGTTCTTGCCCTGCTTGAGCAGGTTGAGTGCGGCTTCGTAGTCGGACGATTCGGCGCTGGGATCCGCGGAGGGCGTCGCAGCGGGCGCGCTTGCCGCCGGGGCGGGCGCGGTAGCGCCGCCAGGCTGGGGTGCGCCTGTCGCGCTCGGGGCCGACTCCATCTTGCGCAGGCGGCTGTCGAGGTCCACGTAGAAGTCGCGTTGACGGGCGCCGAGGTTCTCCACCTCGTTCATCAGCACCTCGAGCTGGCCACGCAGGCGGGCCACTTCGGCGCGCAACTGCTCGTTCTGGTTGGCAAGCTCGAGCTGGCCGCGGCTCGTGGTGTCGATGCGGCCTTCGAGCTCCTGACGCATTTCCGTGATCTGGCGCCGGGCCTCGACGTCATCGAACAGACCCGCCTGGGCGGGTCCGGCCGATGACATTGCGAGCAGCGCTGCCAGCGGCAGGAGGCGCTTCATGTCAGAACTCGCCGGAGTACAGCATGTCGCCGCGACGGTTCTGGGCGAAGCAGGCTTCGCTGGCTTCCTCGCAGCGCGGCTTCTCTTCGCCGAGGCTGACGGACTCGAGCTGGGTTTCCTTCGCGCCCAGCAGCAGCAGGGCCTGCTTGACCGCGTCGGCACGCTTCTGGCCCAGCGCGAGGTTGTACTCGCGGCTGCCGCGCTCGTCGGTGTTGCCCTGGATGAGCATCTTCATCTGCGGGTTCTGCACCAGGAAGCGGGCGTGGGCTTCGACCAGCGGCTTGGCTTCGGACTTGATGACGAAGCTGTCGAAGTCGAAGAACACGCTGCGCTTGGACAGGATGTTGTTGGGGTCGGTCAGCGCGGCGATGCCGGAGCCGGACGGGCTGCCTGCGGTCACCGTGGTGACGCCGGCACCGCCGCTGCGGTCTTCGACTTTGGCGCCGGTCGCTTCCGGACCGGTGCTGGAGCAGGCGGCAAGCAGCGCCGACAGGAGGATGGGCAGAGCGAGCTTCTTCATGGATTGAATCTCCAATTCGTTTTGGGTGAGACAGGAAGGGAACTGCGTAACTTACCGAACTTGCGGACCCCAGGCGGGTTCCCGGACATCGGCAGCCTGCACCGTCAGGCGCTGTTTCACCCGCCCGTCCGACGACACCGCGGACAGCACGCCCCGGCCACCGCTTTCGGTGGCGTAGAGGATCATGCGGCCGTTGGGGGCGAAACTGGGGGATTCGTCACGAGCCGAATCGGTGAGGATCGTGGTCTGCTTCGAGGCGATGTCGAGTACCGCGACCTGGAAGCGACCGTTGTTGCGGGTGATGAAGGCGAGCTGGCGTCCGTCGGGCGAGGGGCGCGGCGTGACGTTGTAGCCGCCGTCGAAGGTGACGCGCTGCGCCGTGCCGCCGCCCGCGGACACGCGGTAGATCTGCGGGCTGCCGCCGCGGTCGGAGGTGAAGTAGATGTTGCCGTCGGCGGCCCAGGCGGGCTCGGTGTCGATGCCCGACGAGCTCGCCAGGCGGCGCACGCCCGAGCCGTCGGCATTGAGGGCGTAGAGCTGGGACAGACCGTCCTTGGTCAGCACCACCGCGAGCTGGCTGCCGTCGGGCGACCACGCCGGAGCGGAGTTGGAGCCCTTGAAGTTGGCCACCACGCGGCGCTGGCCGGTGGCGAGCGTGTGCACGTAAACAATGGGTTTCTTCTGCTCGAACGACACATAGGCGAGGCGCTGGCCATCGGGCGACCACGCCGGCGAGATGATCGGCTCGCGCGAGCGCAGCGCGGTGGCGGCGTTCATGCCGTCGGCGTCGGCGACCTGCAGCTCGTAACTGCTGCCGCTCTTGACCACGTAGGCGATGCGGGTGGAGAAGTAGCCGGGCTGGCCGGTGAGCTTTTCATAGACGAAGTCGGCGATGCGGTGGCCGACGGCGCGGTTCTGCGCCGGTGCCATCGGCAGCGCCATCGCGCCCAGTTCGACCTGCTTCTGGGTGTCGAACAGGCGGAAGCGGACCTGGTAGCGCCCGTCGCCCTGTGGCACGAAGGAGCCGGTCAGCACCGCATCGGCGCCGCGGCTGCGGATGCCGGCAAGGTCCGGCACCGCCGACTCGGGCAGCGCCTGCGGCCCGATGCTGACCAGGCTGAACAGGCCGCTGCGCTCGAGGTCGGCGCGGACCACGTCGGTGACGCCACGCGGCAACTGGCTCTCGTTCTCGAAGATGGGGATGACCACCGGATAGCGCGAGGCGCCGGCGCCGACGATCTCGATCGACAGTTGCGCATGCGCCGTCAGCGACAGGCTGGCGAGCGCGGCGAGGATGAGGAGGCGGAAGGTGGCGAGCATCGGCGTGACGACGGAGGCGCGAAACATCGAATTATATCCATGAAATCCAAGGGTTGGCTTCAGTCCTCGAGCGGCCGGAAGCGAAGCTCGAGGGTGCGCTGGAACAGATCCCGCTGTTCGGGCAGCGGCAGCGGGCTGGAACGGCGGATCGAGCGCTCGATCGCGTCGTCGAGCGCCGGGATGCCCGACGAGCGCTTGAGCCGGATCGCGAGCACCTCGCCCGACGGGAGCTGATCGACCTCGAACACCGCCTCGGGGTTCCCGCTCAGGCCGGGCGGGCGCAGCAGGTTGCCGCGTACCTTCTGCTGGGTGGCGAGCTTGTACTGTTCGACA
>SHNC01000081.1 GCA_004295105.1 Betaproteobacteria bacterium
GCTGCGAGGGCTGCAGCCCCGATGTTCCGGGGCTGCGCGCACGGACACTTACATGCCCATGCCCATGTCGCCCATGCCACCCATGCCGCCCATCGGGGGCATGGCGGGCTTGTCTTCGGCCAGCTCGCCGACCATGCAGTCGGTGGTGAGCATCAGACCGGCGACGGAAGCGGCGTTCTGCAGCGCGGTGCGGGTGACCTTGGTCGGGTCCAGCACGCCCATCTCGACCATGTCGCCGTACTCGCCGGTGGCGGCGTTGAAGCCGTAGTTGCCCGAACCTTCGACGACCTTGTTCACCACCACCGAGGCCTCGTCACCGGCGTTGGCAACGATCTCGCGCAGCGGCTGCTCCATCGCGCGCAGCACGATCTTGATGCCGGCGTCCTGGTCGTGGTTGTCGCCCTTGAGGCCGCCCAGGTTGGCGCGGGCACGCAGCAGCGCGACGCCGCCGCCCGGGACGATGCCCTCTTCCACCGCGGCGCGGGTGGCGTGCAGCGCATCTTCGACGCGGGCCTTCTTTTCCTTCATCTCGACTTCGGTCGCGGCGCCGACCTTGATCACGGCAACGCCGCCGGCCAGCTTGGCCACGCGTTCCTGCAGCTTCTCGCGGTCGTAGTCGGAAGTGGCTTCCTCGATCTGCACGCGGATCTGCTTGACGCGCGCCTCGATGCGCTCGGCTTCGCCGGCGCCGTCGATGATGATGGTGTTTTCCTTGCCGATCTCGATGCGCTTGGCCTGGCCGAGGTCGTTCAGCGTGGCCTTTTCCAGCGTCAGGCCGACTTCTTCGGCGATGACCTGGCCGCCGGTCAGGATGGCGATGTCTTCGAGCATGGCCTTGCGACGGTCGCCGAAGCCCGGAGCCTTGACGGCGCAGGTCTTCAGGATGCCGCGGATGTTGTTCACCACCAGGGTGGCCAGCGCTTCGCCTTCGACATCTTCGGCGATGATCAGCAGCGGACGGCCGGCCTTGGCGACCTGTTCCAGCACCGGCAGCAGGTCACGGATATTGGAGATCTTCTTGTCGAACAGCAGGACGAACGGGTTGTCGAGGATGGCGACCTGCTTGTCCGGGTTGTTGATGAAGTACGGCGACAGGTAGCCGCGGTCGAACTGCATGCCCTCGACGACATCGAGCTCGTTCTGCAGCGACTTGCCGTCTTCGACGGTGATCACGCCTTCCTTGCCGACCTTGTCCATGGCGCGGGCGATGATGTCGCCGATGTCGCTGTCGGAGTTGGCGGAGATCGAGCCGACCTGGGCGATTTCCTTGTTGGTCGAGCAGGGCTTGGACAGCTTCTTCAGCTCTTCGATGGTGGCGATGACGGCCTTGTCGATGCCGCGCTTCAGGTCCATCGGGTTCATGCCGGCGGCGACGAACTTCATGCCTTCGCGCACGATCGACTGCGCCAGCACGGTGGCGGTGGTGGTGCCGTCACCGGCGATGTCGGAGGTCTTGGAAGCGACTTCCTTGACCATCTGCGCGCCCATGTTCTCGAACTTGTCCTTCAGTTCGATTTCCTTGGCGACGGAAACGCCGTCCTTGGTCACGGTGGGGGCGCCGAACGAGCGCTCGAGCACCACGTTGCGGCCCTTCGGGCCCAGGGTCACCTTGACCGCGTTGGCCAGGATGTTGACGCCGGCGACCATGCGTTCGCGGGCGGAATCGCCAAACTTGACTTCTTTAGCTGCCATTGTTCAAAGCTCCGTAATTTTATTCGGTTGGGGAATCAGGGTCTGCGGGAGCTCAGAGCTCGACCACACCCATGATGTCTTCCTCGCGCATCACGAGGAGTTCTTCGCCTTCAACCTTCACGCTCTGACCGGCATACTTGCCGAACAGCACCTTGTCGCCCACCTTGACGGCCATCGGACGCACCTTGCCGTCGTCCAGGATCTTGCCGTTGCCGACGGCCAGCACTTCGCCCTGATCGGGCTTCTCGCCGGCGCTATCGGGGATCACGATGCCGCTGGCGGTCTTGCGTTCGGCTTCGAGGCGCTTGACGATCACGCGATCATGCAAGGGACGAATCTTCATCAGGTTCTCTCCTACCAGGTTTCAACTATTGCGGGGCCAGCCCGCGGGAAATTCGCTAGCACCACACGGGCTTTGCCCGGCGCTGTTAGCACTCTCTGCCAACGAGTGCTAATAATAGGGACGGGATGGAGCGATTTCAAGTGCCGCCATTGAACTACATGTCGGGATGGGCGGATGCGGCGACGGGGCTCCCGGCCAAGGACACCGTCACCCGCATCAAGGATCGCTGAACCTTGGCCGGCGCGCATCGACAAGGCGCGTAAACGGCACGAGGGGCCGCCCGGATGATCCGGACGGCCCCTCGTGCTGCGGGACGGGCCTTTCAGCCCGTCACTCGCACAGATGCATTACGCAGCCTTCTTGGCGGTCACAGCCTTGACGGTCGCTTCGGTCGCGGCGGCGATGTTCGCTTCAGCAGCTTCGGAAGCCTGCTTCACGGCCTTGGTGGCGTTGTCGTACAGGCTGTTGGCAGCTTCCATCGACGACTTGATGGCGGCGAACACCGGCTCGGAACCAGCCGGGGCGGCCTTGGCAGCCTGCTCGAGAGCGCTGTTGACGTTCTTGTTCAGTTCGGCAACTTGGGCTTCAACCAGCTTGGTGACTTCCTGCTGGGCTTCGGCGGCGATTTCATACACGCTGCGGGCGTAGGCAACGGCCTTGTCCACCATCGGCTGGGCGAAGGAAGCCTGCAGACCGGCGAGGTCCTGCGGGTTCTTGGCGGCCAGCAGGCTCTTGGTGGCGGCAACGCCGTCTTCCAGCGCAGCGCGGGCGGTGTTGATGTTCAGGGCAGCCAGGCGCTCGGCGCGAGCGACGTTGGCGTTGGCCAGCGCGATCAGGGTCTCGAGGTTGGCCTTGGCGGCGGCGGAGAACTGCTCGGGGGTGTTGAACTTGGTCATGACGATCTTCCTTTGGTTGAGGCGACGGAGAGGTGAATCCGATAAGGGTTTGCATGCCCACCACCGCTGCCTTTCGGCCTTGTGCGGTGCTGCGCTGCAACATGTCGCCACTATATCGTCGAAAATTTTCCTGTCAACCCTGGTTGGTGCAGCGCAATACATGTCGAACGCATTCGGCTCCGATCCCGCTTTTCGTCGGGTGCAACCTGCCACCCGGGCAAAGCCTGGCGCATGCGGACCGGATCAGCCCGAGGGCTCCGCCGGGTCCGAGTCCGCGGCGGGCAGGTCGTCGGAACGAAGGCGCGCCTGGGCGCGCATTTGTGCGACGCGACGCATTAAGGTCGGCGGCGGCGTCACACCCGCCGCGGTCGCCAGCGCGTGCAGTTCCTCCGGCATCACCCGCAACATGGCGGCCGGAATCGGAGCGACGCTGCGAAAGCTGCCCCCCCGCGCATCGACGAGCCCACCGGGCACGCCGCTTGCGATCGACAGGTCGCCGAACATTGCGAACTGTTCGAGGAAATCGTCGCCGTCGGCCACCCTGAACACGTCGGTGCGCGGCAGGCGTGCGGGTTCGCCGTCATCCGCACGCAGCAGCGCCCAGCCCGCGGGCAGCAACACGCACACCCCCGGTTTGCCGCGCGCCAGCAGGCGATCGATCAGAAGGGCCGGCGTCCAGCCCTGCCCGGTCTGCGCAGCAAGCCATTGCGCCCCGGCGCCCAGCGAAATCAGATCGGTCTCTTGCATGTTCCGGACCTCCCGCTGCGGCCAATGGAATGTACTTCTGCACCGCAACAGCACGCGCGAAATAGTTTGCTACAATTCGATTTCCGTGTGTTTGGTCAGCGTCCCATGGCGACAGAAATCGAACGCAAGTTCCTCGTCCGCGAGACCGGCTTCCTCGACGGCCGCAAGGGCGAACGCATCGTGCAGGGCTATGTCGCGAAGGAGTCCGGCGCGTTGTCGACGCGGGTCCGGCTACGGGCGGATCGCGCTTTCCTGACCTTGAAGGGGCCACGCGACGGACTGTCGCGCGACGAGTTCGAATACGCGATTCCGGTGGCGGACGCGCAGCGCATGCTGACGCTCTATTGTGGTAACCGGATCATCCAGAAGACGCGCTACGTGGTCGATTTCGAACACCAGGCCTTCGAGGTCGACGTCTTCGAGGGACGCCATGCAGGTCTCGTCATCGCCGAGATCGAACTGCAGCATGAGAAAACGCCCGTCGTGCTGCCGCCCTGGATCGGCCACGAAGTCACGCACGATCGCCGCTACGGAAACTTCGTCCTCGCCCAGTTCGAGGGGCCGATGAGGCCGATCGAACTGAAGAACCTCGCCGCGCACGGCGGCCATCACTTCGGCGCTTCGAACCTCGTCGCCACGCACTGAGCCGCCGCCTCAGTGGGCGGCGCCTGCGTGCGCCTGTGCGCCTTCGGTCGCCTGAGCGGCGCAGAACAGCTCACCCTCGTCTTCCAGTCGCTTCACCACCAGCACGCCGGCGTCGGCGAGATTCTCGGTAGCGTATTCCGCTGCATCCAGCGCCAGATCGAGCGCACTGACGGCAGTCTCCAGTTCGCGTGGAGACCACCGGTGCAGGTGACGCACGGCCGCGTGCGCGCAGCGATGCGAAATCGCCCATTGCGATTCGGCGACCTTCACCAGGTCGATGAGCCAGGCCGACGTCAGATGCAGGGATTCGTGGAACAGGCCGCGCATCTCGTCCACCGCGCTGTAATCGAAGTCGCCTTCGACCGGCACGAATGCGCGACGCAGCGAGACCCCGGTGCCTGCCTGCAGCGTGCGAATCGACAGGCCGTTGAGCTGATGCATCACGTTGAAGGTCAGTGTCGCAGCCTGCCGCACGTTGGCCAGCGACTGGGCTTGGTAGTTGGAGATCATGGTCGTTGACAGCATGTTGCTTCTCCCGCTTGAAGGCGCAACGAACATCCGCTCGGTGGATTGCGGAAAACGCGCCGCGCCTGCATGCCGATCGGTGATTGCACACTGGTGGCGCCACGCCGGCTCTCCGCATGTCGAGGCCATTCTGCGCCGACGGCCGGCAAAGTCACGGCAATTGCGCACGACTGCATGAAGTTCGGCCACTCGAGCCCACCTCGTGCGCCGGGACTGCCCGCCCGTCGCGTTCATTGGCGCCCGAATCCTGCGCCTTCCGGCTTTGCCGGGACAAGGGGGACGATTATGCTTGGCATAAAAACCACACAAGGTGCGTCCGATGGGCCCATCCACCCCGCTTGAGCCGCAGTCGCTCTATACCGCCTGCGATCTGGCCTCGCTGCCCTTCGGCGACACCAGCGAGCTTCCCGAGCTCGACGCCGCGCTCATCCACACTCGCGCGGTAGCGGCGTTGCGGCTCGGACTCGACATCCGGCACGGCGGCTACAACCTCTTCGTGCTCGGCGAAACCGGCAGCGGACGGCACGCGATCATCAACCAGTTGCTCGAGGGCGAGCGGCGCAACGGCGAGCGGCCGGCGGACTGGTGCTACGTCTGCAACTTCGCCGACGCCGCCCGCCCCGATCTGCTGCGCCTGCCCTGCGGCCGCGGCGCGCGCCTGCGCGACGACATGCAGCATTTCGTCGAGGAACTGCTGCCGGCCATCACCGCGGTGTTCCAGAGCGACGAGTACCGCAGCCGCATCGAGGCGATGCAGGAGGAACAGAAGCAGCGCGAGGAGGCGGCGCTGCACGCCCTCGGCCACGATTCCGCCGAACTCGGCGTGGCGTTGTTGCGCACCCCGCACGGCTTCGCCTTCGTACCGATGAAGAACGAGGACAGCACGCTGTCGCAGGAGGAGTTCGAGCAGTTGCCCGAAGAGCGGCAGCGTGAGCTGGCGGCGCACATCAAGACGATGCACGAGCGCATGCACAAGCTCATGAACGAGTTCCCGCGCTGGCGCCGCGAGCTGCAGAGCCGCATCAAGCGGGCCGGCAGCGAGGCGCTGCGCATCACCGTGACGCACCTGGTCGAGGATCTCAAGCCCGCCTACGCCGACCTGCCCGAGGTCATCGCCTGGCTCGACGCAGTGCTGCAGGACATCGTCGAGAGCGGAGAGTCGCTGCGCGAATCCTCCCAGAGCGAGGGCGACACCGAAACCACGACTTACTCCGGCAGCATCTCGGTGCAGCGCTATCTGGTCAATCTGCTCGTCGAAAACTCCGCGGACGGCACCCGGCCAGTCGTGTACGAGGACCACCCCACACTGCAGAACCTCGTCGGCCGCATCGAGCATGTGGTGCACATGGGGACGCTGATGAGCAACTTCACGCTCATCCGCGCCGGCGCACTGCAGCGGGCCAATGGCGGCTTCCTGGTGCTCGACGCCATCAAGGTGCTGTCGCAACCCTATGCCTGGGACGGACTCAAGCGCTGCCTGCGCGCCGGGAGGATCCGCATCGAGTCGCTGTCCGACATCATCGGTCTCACCAGCACCGTGCAGCTCGAGCCCGAAGCGATGCCGCTCGACCTCAAGGTGGTGCTGATCGGCGAGCGCCTGATCTATTACCTGCTGTGCCAGTACGACCCGGACTTTCCGCAGCTCTTCAAGCGCAACGCCGACATGGAAAGCGAGGTCGAGCGCAGCGCGGACAACACCGCTGCCTACGCGCGCCTCATCGCGACGATGGCACGTCGTGATGGGCTGCGGCCGCTGTCCGCTGCGGCGGTGGCGCGCACCATCGAGCACGCCGCCCGCCTGGCCAGCGATGCGCAGCGCCTCACCACGCAGACTCAGCCGCTGAGCGACCTGCTGCGCGAGGCCGACCACTACGCGGCGACGCGCCAGGCGCCGCGTATCGAGCGCGAGCACATCGAGTCCGCGCTCGACGCCCATCGCCGGCGCAACGACCGCATCCGCGAGCGCTTCCTCGAACACATCCTGCGCGGCCAGTTGCTGGTCGACACCGCAGGCGAGCATGTGGGCCAGGTCAATGGCCTCGCCGTGGTGCTGCTGGGCGAGAGCACCTTCGCCCATCCGGTGCGCATCACCGCCACCGTGCGCGTGGGCGAGGGCGAGGTCGTGGACATCGAGCGCGAGGTCAAGCTGGGCGGGCCGATCCACTCCAAGGGTGTGCTCATCCTGTCCTCCTTCGTCGCTTCGCGCTTCGGGCTCACGCTGCCGCTGTCGCTGAAGGCCAGCCTGGTGTTCGAACAGTCCTACGGCGGGGTCGAGGGCGACAGCGCCTCGCTGGCCGAACTCGCCGCGCTGCTGTCGGCCTTGTCGGGCGTTCCGCTGAAGCAGTCGCTGGCGGTAACCGGGTCGGTGAACCAGTTCGGCGTGGTGCAGCCGGTGGGCGGCACCAACGAGAAGATCGAGGGCTTCTTCGACGTCTGCGCCGCGCGCGGCCTCACCGGCGAGCAGGGCGTGCTGATCCCGCGCGCCAATGTGTGCCACCTGATGCTGCGGCCCGAGGTGGTGGAAGCGGTGCGCGCAGGCCGCTTCCGCCTGTGGGCGGTCGCCGACGTCGACGAGGCGCTGGAACTGCTCACCGGGCTACCCGAGGGCTCGATGAACGCACGCGTCGTCGAGGGGCTCAGGACGCTCGCCAGGATGCACAAGGAGTTTTCCCGCACGCAACCGGAAGGAGAGGCGCGCGCCGGACAAGCGGCGCGAAGCGCCGATGACAATGGGCGGTAGGCGCCGCAGTGGTCCGGTCATGGCATCGATGATCCGCTCGCGCGGGCCGCGCCGCGCATGGGCCGCGGCCCATCAGCGATCCTCCACGCAAAGTGCCGCGTCCTCGACCACGCAATCCACATCGGCAACGGCGGCCCCTCCGCCACGGGTGCGTACCGCCCGTTCGCGCGCCGCGATCGGGAGATCACGTGGAAAGAGAACCCACATGCGGCCACTTTCCTTCATGCGCGCAGCCAGCAAATAGGCGCGGCTTCCCCCGCCCCAGAAGTAATCGGCACGCACCGCGCCGCGGATGGCACCGCCCGTGTCCTGCGCGATCACCAACCGGTTGAGTCGCCCTTCACGCCCGGGCAGGGTGGTCGACAGGAACACCGGAAAGCCCAGCGGCGTGGTCCGCGGGTCGACGGCCACCGAGCGTCCAGCCGTCAACGGAACGCCAAGGGCGCCGAGCGGCCCTTCCGGACCATCCGGGATCTCGCGGAAGAACACGTAGCTGGGGTCCGTGAGAATCGCCTCGCGCATGGCGGCACTGGGTTGCGGAAAATCGATCGGCGCATCGTCGCCCAATGCGCTGGCACTCGCCTTGCCTTGCCCCGGTCGGACCCCGGCCGTCTCTGCGCCGGGTGGCGTCAACGCCTTGCCGGCCTTCGGCACCGGTGCGGGCTTGCCGGCCGACGGCGGAGCCGTTACGGCCGGGCGCTCCGCCGCTGACGGGCGACGAGCCCCTCCGCCGCCTATCCCCCGCCCGCTGGCAAGATCTTCGATCAACTGCGCGACTTCCGGCTCCAGGGCCGCGGCGCCGCCCGACGGCGCCACGCCACGCTCGGTACGCGTCCGTTGCAGGGGCCGCCCGCCACGCGTGAGGGGGCTCGATTCGTCGTCGGGCAGCATCAGCGCTGCACGCCAGGAAATGTCATCGGCTTCGTCGGCGCCATCGCCGCCAGCGGACGTGCCCCCACGCGTGGCGACGCGGCTCCTGGCGACCGGCGGCCTGAAGGGGTGGCCGTTCTGCTCCGCGTACGCAAGCCGGATGATCCGTCCGTCGGTCAGGCGGATCTTACCCGAGCCCTGGATCTGCATCGAATACAGGGCCGCGGGGTTATCCACCCAGGCGATGATCCGTCCCTGGGCAAGCCCGTCGCGTTCGATCTGCGCCCGGGACGGATACGGAACGATGCGATTGCCCTCGCGCCGCACACGCAGCTTCTTGTCGCGCACATCGGACTGAAGATCACCGACGTCAAGCACATAGGGCGCGTCGCCGCTGCCGACCGGCACGACCGTCCGCCCGGCGATACGCACGCTGATGGCCTGCCCACGCTGTTCGCGCGGCACGCTGCGGATATCCAGCGTTAACAAATCCTCGGGCTTCGCGTACACCGGGTACACGAAAGCGCCCCCCTTCGTACGACTGCCATGGAGCAGGGGTTCGTAGTAGCCGGTGATCACCCCCACCGGACTCCGGTCAGCCTTGAGAACGGCATAGACAGAAAACTCGCGCTGGAGGAAGCGGCGGACTTCCGCGTCATCGACCGCACCCAGCGCCGCCGCACGGGCACAGACCCCGCGCCACTCCGCCCTGCTGGCGAGGGCGCCGCAACTGCGGCGAAACGCCGCCCACGCCTCGCTCACGGCATCACCCTCCCAGTCCGGCAGGGCCGCCCATGGCGCCGGCTCGAAACTGGCGAATCGCGTGGAGAATCCCACCCGATCGTCGGCACCGCCCGCTGCGGCGGCCGCCTCACGGGGCGACTTCCCTTCATCGCGCGTGATCGTCGCCGATGCCGACGCGTCGGCTGGCGGAGCCGAAGTGGGCGCAGCGGCGGGTGCCACGGACACCGGTTCCGACGACGGTACGATCGGAGTCGTCGCGCAGGCCGCAAGCAGCAGCGCCCCCAAGGCGCCTCCGACAGCCCGCCTCCCTGCCCCCCCGGTTTTCATGAACCGGTTCTTGCCAGACGATCTGTCCATATTCCATTCACGCGTGCAGGTTTACGTTTCACGCCTTCAGCATAGTTCGCGCACCGCGAGGCCGCCATGTACTAGAGTATGGAGCGTCGATGTCCCTGGCTCGCGCGGGAACACCAGTGGACGGTTCGCATGCACGCGACGAGAATGATCCCGACGATCCCACTTCGGAGAGTGCCGTGTTTCGACCTGCCGACACCGCATTCCGTACGCTGCACCTCGTGCTCGCGACATGCGCGCTGAGCCTGCTTAGCGCCTGCGGTTCAGCGCCACCCAAACCTACCGTGATCGAAGCCGCGGTCGAGGCGGCTGACGACCTCAATCCCGACAGCCGGGCGCGCGCGTCGCCCGTGGTCGTCCGCCTGTTCGAACTGAAATCGGACGCCGCCTTCAATCGTGCGGATTTCTTCTCGCTGTGGGACCGCGAGACGCAGACCCTGGGCGCCGATCAGTTGGCGCGGGAGGAACTCCAATTGCGCCCGGGCGAGCGCAAGCGCTTCGAGCGCACCCTGCAGCCCGACACGCGCCATGTCGCGGTGATCGCTGCCTTCCGCGATCTGGAGCGCGCCCGATGGCGCGCATCGGCAGCGGTGGTGCCGCACCAGAAGCAGCCGATCACGATCAAGGTCGAGTCACGCGCCATCACCCTGTCGACCGAGTGACCCGCCACGCCAGCCAGGCCGCCCGGATTCCGCCCACCCATCAGAGATCGTCCATGTCCTGGAACAGCAAGGTCGTGTGGTCAGAAGGCATGTTCCTGCAACCGCAGCATCTGCAGCAGCACGACCGTCACATCGAGCGACTCATCCAAGGGCGTACTCAGCCGATCGCCGGGCATGCTTGGGGCTACGTCACGCTCGTCATCGACGAGGCGGCACTGGCGCTAGGCAAGGTCGCGCTGTCGCGCGCGCGCGGCATCCTGCCGGACGGCACGCCCTTCGACTTTCCGGGCGACGACGTAGCCCCATTGCCCCTGGACGTGGCGCCCGACATTCGCGACGAACTCATCGTGCTGGGCCTGCCCCTGAGACGTCCGGGCGGCCTCGAGGCCGACGTTACCGGCGACGACGCGATCGGTCTCACCCGTTATCAGGTCAGCGCAGTCGACGTCGCCGACAGCACGCTGTCCAGTGCGCCCACGGCGCCGGTGCAGGTCGGCGACCTGCGGCTCAAGCTGATGCCGCGGCGCGACGCGACCGATGCCTATGCCACGCTCGGCGTGGTCCGCGTGCTGGAGCGTCGCGCGGACAACCAGCTCGTGCTCGACAAGGCTTACATTCCGCCCACCCTCGCCTGCAGCGGCAATCCGATCCTGGCTGGCTACGTGCGCGAACTGCTCGGCTTGCTGCACCAGCGCGGCGAGGCGCTCGGCGCCCGGCTGTCGCAGCCGGGCCGCGGCGGCGTGGCCGAGATCGCCGATTTCCTGCTGCTGCAGACGGTCAATCGCCACGAACCGGTGTTCAGGCAATTCGACGACCTGCCGCTGCTGCACCCCGCCGTGCTCTACGGCCACTGCCTCATGCTGGCCGGCGACCTGTGCACCTTCTCGCGCGAGAGCCGCCGACCGCCGGACTACCCGCTCTATGACCACGACGAACCGCAGGCCTGCTTCGGCCCGCTGATCACCGACCTGCGCCGTTCGCTGTCCATGGTGCTCGAGCAGGGGGCCATTCCGATCGAGTTGCAGGACCGCAAGTACGGCGTTCGCGTCGCCATCGTGCCGGACCTCGAACTGCTGCGCACCGCCTCCTTCGTGCTGGCGGTCAATGCGCAACTGCCGGGCGACACCCTGCGCCTGCGCTTCCCCACCCAAGTGAAGATCGGCCCGGTGGAGCGCATTCGCGACCTGGTGAACCTGGCGCTGCCGGGCATCGGGCTGCGTGCGCTGCCGGTGGCGCCGCGGCAGATTCCCTATCACGCCGGCTTCAACTACTTCGAGCTCGAACGCAGCGGCGAGATGTGGAAGCAACTGCAGCAGTCGGGCGGACTGGCCATGCACATCGCCGGCGAGTTTCCCGGGCTCGAGATCGAGTGCTGGGCCATACGGGCTTGAGAGACGACGATGAGCCAGGAAGACCCGTTTGCCTCGTTCGAATCCGACCGCACCTTCGTCATGCCCTCCCCCGGGCAACGTGGCGCCAGAGCCGCTGCTGCGGCCCATAGCGCGCCCGGCCCCGGCGCCGCAGGAACGGTCACGCTCGACAGCCTGACGCCCGAGCACGGGCTGAACCCCATCGTCACGGCGGCGAGCCCGCTGCTCAACGCGGTGCCGCCGCTGCGAGCCTCGCTGCAGCAGCCCGACCCGGTCGCGCTGCGCGACACGCTCGCGGAAGGCGTGCGCACCTTCGAACGCAAGGCGGCGCAGCTCGGTGTCGAATCGCGCAACATCATCGCGGCGCGCTACATCCTGTGCACCTTCCTCGACGAAACCGCGGCAAGCACACCGTGGGGCGGTTCGGGGGTGTGGGGGCGCAACAGCCTGCTGGTGATGTTCCACAACGAGACCTGGGGCGGCGAAAAGGTGTTCCAGTTGATGGCGAAGCTGGCCGAAAACCCCGCTGCCAACCGCCACCTGCTCGAACTGATGCAGGTCGTGCTCGCACTCGGCTTCGAGGGCCGCTACCGGGTCATCGACGGCGGGCGCGAACAGCTCGCGCAGGTGCGCGAACGCCTCTATGCCATGCTGCGGGAACAGCGCGGCGACTTCGAACCCCAGCTCTCGCCGCATGCTGCAGGGGTGGAGGCGCGCCGCAGCCTGATGGCCACGCTGCCGATGTGGGTGGTGTTCACCGTGGTGGGCGTGCTTGCGCTGGCGATCTATCTCTTCCTGTCGCTGCGCCTCAACAGCCACTCCGACCCCGTCTTCGCCCGCATCCAGGCCTTGCGCGTCGAGGCCCCGCCTCCGCCGCCCGCACAGCCCGCGCAGAAGCCGCGACTGAGCGCCTTCCTGCAGCCGGAGATCCGCGCAGGCCTGGTCGCGGTCGATGACCTCGCCGATCGCAGCGTGATCACGATCCGCGGCGACGGCTTCTTCCGCCCGGCAAGCGCGACGGTCGACGACGCAGTGCTGCCACTGATGAAACGTATCGCCGAAGCGCTCAATGCGGTCGAGGGCAACATTCTGATCACCGGCCACACCGACAGCCAGCCGATCCGCAGCGCACGCTTCCCATCGAACTGGCACCTGTCGCAGGAACGGGCGCAGTCGGTGCAGGCCCTGCTGGCGCAGACCGTGCAGCCGGCGCGGATGCGCGCCGAAGGCCGGGCCGACGCCGAACCGGTCGCCGGCAACGCAACACCTGCCGACCGTGCCAGAAACCGGCGCGTCGAGATCACGCTCTACGTCGCCGGCGCCAGTCGCTAAGTCGACCGCCGAACCGACCACTTCGCCGACCACCGTGCCGACCGGACTGCAAGCATGAAGAAGATATTCGGCCTCCTCACCCACCCGCTGCTGCTGGCCCTCATCGGCCTGTGTGCCGCGGCGGCGATCATCTGGTTCGTCGGCCCCTTGATCGCCATCGACCGCTTCCGGCCGCTCGAATCCGAAACGGTGCGCGGGATCTCGATCGCGGCCCTCATAGCGGTGTGGCTGCTGAAGAAGCTGTGGGCGCTGGTGAAGGCCAAGCGCCTCAACGCGCAGTTGATGGACGGCCTGCTGGCGAAGGCACCCAAGGCCGCGCCTGCCGCGCCGACGCCCGGCGAGGAAGAGGTGGCGACGCTGAACAAGCGTTTCGAGGAAGCGATCGAGGTGCTCAAGAAGGTGCGCCTGTCCGCAGCCGGAAAGAAGCCCGGGATCGGCGACCTCATCGCCTTGAGCGGACGCCAGTATCTGTACCAGTTGCCGTGGTACGTCTTCATCGGCGCCCCGGGCTCGGGCAAGACCACGGCGCTGATCAACTCCGGCCTGCAGTTTCCGCTTGCCGACAAATTCGGCACCGCGTCGATCCGCGGCGTCGGCGGCACGCGCAACTGCGACTGGTGGTTCACCGACGAAGCCGTGCTGCTCGACACCGCCGGCCGCTACACCACGCAGGAATCCGATCGAGAGGTCGACAGCGCCGCCTGGCAGGGCTTCCTGCAATTGCTGAAGCAGTCGCGCCCACGGCGGCCGATCAATGGCGTGCTGCTCACCGTCAGTGTGGCCGACCTGCTGCAGCAGTCGACGGCCGAGCGCGACGCCCAGGCCGACGCCGTGCGCGCACGGCTGCAGGAATTGCACGAACGGTTTCAGATCCGCTTCCCGATCTACGTGCTGGTGACCAAGGCCGACCTGCTGGCCGGTTTCACCGAGTTCTTCGCCGACCTCGGCAAGGACGAGCGCGCGCAGATCTGGGGCACGACGTTTGCCTATGATCCGGACTCGAAGGCTCCGCCGCTGACCGCCTTCGGGGCCGAGTTCGACCAGCTCGAGCAACGCCTGCTCGATCGGCTGCCCGCCCGCCTGCAGGCCGAGCGCGACCCGGGCCGGTGCGCGCAGATCTTCGCCTTTCCGCAGCAACTGGGCATCCTGCGCCCGATGCTGACGGCCTTCCTGGAGCGTGTGTTTGCCGCATCGCGATACGAGGAGGCGCCGCTGATCCGCGGCGTGTATCTCACGAGCGGCACGCAGGAAGGCAGCCCGATCGACCGCGTCATCGGTGCCCTCGCCCGCAGCTTCGGCGTCGAGCGCAGGCTGCCCGCGCCGCCGGCAGGAAGCGGGCGCAGTTTCTTCATCACCCGGCTGTTGCGCGACGTCGTCTTCCGCGAACAGGGGCTGGCGGGCACCAACCTGCGCTGGGAACGCCGGCGCAACATGCTGCAATTGTCGGGGTGTGCGCTGGCGGCGGCGCTGCTGGTCGGCGCCGCCGCCGCCTGGATGACGAGCTATTCGCGCAACACCGCCTACGTCGCCGAAGTCGAGGCCCGCCTGCCCGCGATCGCCCAGCACATCGAAGGCCTGCCGCGCGCGGGTCGCTCGGCGGACGTCGTCGCCCTCATGCCGGTGCTCGACGCGGTCCGGCAGGTCACCATCACACCCGCCATCGCCAACGGCGTGCCGCTGTCGATGGGCTTCGGCATGTGCCAGGGCGACAAGCTCGGCGCCGCCGCCGAACAGTCTTACGGCCGGCTGCTCGATCAGGCCTTCCTGCCCAGGCTCGCGCTGCGCATCGAGGAGCAGTTGCGCGGCGCCAATGCGAACAATCTCGAATTCGCCTACGAGGCCCTGAAGGCCTACCTGATGCTCAACGACGGCACCCGCTTCGATGCCGATGCGCTGAAGGCATGGATCCGCTTCGACTGGGAGCGCTCGCTGCCGCGCGACACGACGCAGGAACAGCGCGCCGCGCTCGATGCCCATCTGGACGCCCTGTTCGCGCGCGGCGCGCCCGCCAACCCGATACCGGCGGACCAGAACCTGATCGCCTCGGTGCGCAACATGCTCGCGCGTTATCCGCTGGCCAACCGCGTGTACAGCCGGCTCAAGCGCGAAGGCGTGGGCCGCGACATCCCGGAGTTCACGATCGCGCGGGCAGGTGGCCCGTCCGCTCCGCTCGTGTTCACCCGGCTGTCGGGTCAGCCGCTGACCAAGGGCGTCGCCGGCCTGTTCACCTACGACGGCTACCACAAGGCCTTCAAGCGCGAAGCCGAGCGCGTCGCCAACCAGCTCGCCGACGAAGAACCCTGGGTGCTCGGCCAGAAGGACCCCGGCGTGATCGGGCGACTCGCCGACCCGGCCGCACGCGCCCGCCTGACCGAGGACGTACGCCGGCTCTACCTCAACGACTATGCGCGCACTTGGGAAGAATTCCTGAACGACGTCAAGCTGGTGCGCCCCGGCGATCTGCAGCAGACGATCGACGTCGCCCGCCTGCTGTCGGCACCCGACAACCCGCTGGTGCCCTTCCTGCGCGCCGCCTCGCGCGAGACGACGCTGATCAAGCCGGAGAGCGAGAAGAGCGTGGCCGACAAGGCGGCCGACCGGCTGGCGCAGGAATCCCGCCGATTGAGCACGATCTTCGGCCCCGACACCCAGGCCTCCGCGGCGCCCGCCGAGGTGGTCGAGAACATCGTCGACCGGCGTTTCGAGGCCTTGCGGCGCTACGTCACCAGCAGCGCGCCGGGGCAGCCCGCACCGGTCGACGCCGCGGTCACGCTGATGGGCGACCTGCACACCCTGCTCAATGCCACCGACACCGCGCTCAAGGCTAAGACGGCGCTGCCGCCGTCCGACGTGCCGAACAAGGTGAAGGCGCAGGCGCCGGGCATGCCGGAACCGCTGCGCTCCGTGGTGCAGAGCCTGGCCGACGTCAGCGCCCGGCTCGCCGGCGGCGCCATCGTCGCCAACACCAACGAAGCCATCCAGACGCAGGTGGGCGACTTCTGCCGCCAGGCGATCGCCGGCCGCTATCCGCTGGTGCGCTCGTCCACCCGCGATGCCACGCAGGACGACTTCGCCACCCTGTTCTCACCGGGCGGGAAGATGGACCAGTTCTTCCAGCAGAACCTCGCGCCGCTGGTCGATACCTCGACCACGCCGTGGTCCTTCCGCCGCATCAATGACGTCGCCATCGGCGGTCCGGCCGCGCTGGTCCAGTTCCAGCGCGCACAGAAGATACGCGAGGTCTTCTTTCCGACGGGGGGGCGCACCCCGGGGCTGAAGCTCGAGTTCAAGCCGATCGAGATGGACGCCACGATCGACCAGTTCATTCTCGACGTCGACGGGCAGCTCGTCCGCTACAGCCATGGTCCGCAGGTGCCGCAAAGCGTGGTGTGGCCCGGGCCGCGCGGCAGCACGCAGGTTCGGGTGCAGATCCAGCCGGCCGGACCGACGGGCGTGTCGGGCATCACCACGGAAGGCCCGTGGGCCCTGTTCCGCCTGTTCGACAAGGTCGCCATCGCGCCCACGTCGCAGGCCGAACGTTTCAACGTCACCTTCACCGTCGATGGCCGGCGGGCGCAGTTCGAGGTGACGGCCAACAGCGTGCAGAACCCCTTCCGCCTGCGCGAACTGGAACAGTTCCAGTGCCCATGAGCACCCCGGGCATCGCCGGCTGGTACGGCAAGACCGCAAGCCTGGGCGATTTCGCCTCGCGCAGGCTGCCCTCGTCCTTCATCTCGCCGTGGGATGCGTGGCTGCAGGAAGCGATGACGGCATCACGGAGCCGACTGGGTGCAGACTGGCTCGATGCCTATCTCGGTTGTCCGCTGTGGCGCTTCGTACTGTTCCCGGGCATCTGCGGCAATGCCACCTGGGCCGGCGTGTGGATGCCCAGCGTCGACCGGGTGGGGCGCTATTTCCCGTTCACCATCGCCTGCGAGTTGCAGTCCTTCGCCACCACGGAACACGAATTCGATCTCTACACCGACTGGCTTGAGCGTCTCGAGCGCCTGGCCCTCTCCACGCTGGACACCGCCTGCGACATGCAGCATTTCGACCGTACGCTCGCCGCACTGCATGCGCCGGTCGTCGCCGCGCCGCGTGTGGGCCTGGTACAGGCGATTCTTGCGACATTGCTCGACGGCCGCTCGACGACGCTCACCCTGCCATCCAACGCTGAACTGTCCTCCACGCTGATGGCCGCCGGCGCCGCCTTGCTCGCGGAGACTGCACAAGGCAACTCGCTGTGGTGGACGGCAGGCGAACCCGGCAGCGGCATTCCCCTCCTGGCCTGCCGCGGGCTGCCGGATGCCGACCGCTTTGCTGCTATGCTGCAGGGGCATTCCCCCGCCCCTGCATGACGAGACGGCACCCGCCCAGCTTTGCCCATGGCCCTTCCCGATAACGACGCACGTGGCGACAACGAAGACAGGACCGTTTATGCCGGCACGGTTCCGCCCGCGCCGGTGACGAATCCGGCAGCGGCAGGCGAACCGCCCGCCCCTGCCGCAAGCGCCGCAGACCGCAACGACCACGGCGACAACACCCTCCCCGCCGGCACCCGGCTGGGAGAGTTCGAGATCATCGGCCTGGTGGGGATCGGCGGATTCGGCATCGTCTATCTCGCCGAGGATCATTCCCTCGGCCGGCGCGTCGCACTGAAGGAGTACATGCCGTCGTCACTGGCCGCGCGTGGCCAGGGGCTTCAGGTGACGGTGAAGTCGCAGCGCCACGTCGACACCTTCGAGGCCGGCCGGCGCAGTTTCGTCAATGAGGCCCGCCTGCTCGCGCAGTTCGATCACCCCGCGCTGGTCAAGGTGTATCGCTTCTGGGAGGCCAACGGCACCGCCTACATGGTGATGCCCTATTACGAGGGGCTAACGCTAAAGCGCACCCTGCAGCAGATGAAGGGGCGGCCCGACGAAGCCTGGCTCCGGCGCCTGCTGGCGCCGCTGCTCGATGCGCTGGAAGTCATGCACGCGGCGCAGGTCTATCACCGCGACATCGCCCCGGACAACATCATGCTGCTGTCGGGCGAGCGCCCGCTGCTGCTGGATTTTGGCGCCGCACGCCATGTGATCAGCGACATGACGCAGGCGCTGACGGTCATCCTGAAGCCGGGTTATGCGCCGATCGAGCAGTACGCGGAGATGCCCGAACTCAAGCAAGGCGCGTGGACGGACATCTACGCGCTGGCCGCCGTTGTACACCTCGCCATCGTCGGCAGGACACCGCCGCCTGCCGTCGGCCGCACAGTGAACGACACGATGCAACCGCTCGCGCAGCAGCTCGCCGGACGCTATTCGGACGCCTTCCTGCGTGCGATCGATCGCGGCCTGGCGGTCCAGCCCAAGGACCGGCCGCAGACCGTGGCCGAATTCCGCGCTCTGCTCGGCCTGGACCATGCCTCGGCGATGACCGCTCCAGCATCACCGGCGGCCGCTTCGCCGACGCTCGCGGGCGCGCGCAGCGGCGGCGCCGGCAAGCCCTCCCGGCGCCCGCTGCTGATGGCGGGAGCCGCCGTCACAGTGGCCCTGGCCGCCGGCGGATACTGGCTGAGCCAGCGGCCTGCAGCACCGACAGCGGCACCGGCTTCGGAGACGCCTACGGCCCCGCCGGTCAGCGACATGGCACGGTCGACACCCGTTGCGCCGGACACCACGGCTGCAGTGGCACCACCGGTCACCGTGCCCGCCGGCCCGTTCAACGCGCTCGACGAAATCGACCGCATCTTCCAGCAACGCGATCGCGACCACAGCGTCACCGTTGCGCTGGAGAAGGCGCAGGTGCGCATCGGCCGCGACCGCCTGAGCTTCCGGGTCAGCTCGTCGAAGCCCGGCTACCTGTACGTGCTGATGGTGGGCACGGACAAGCAGCACTTCTACAAGCTCTTTCCCAATGCGGTGGATACTCGCAACCGTATCGCCGCCGGCCAGTCGATCGCGCTGCCGCGCAGCGGCTGGGTCATGGTGGCGGGCGGACCACCAGGTGCGAACCAGTTCGTTGCCGTGGTCAGCGAAAGCCCGAGGGACTTCGCCGATACCGGCCTGGTTGCCGTGGACCCCTTCGCCGAGTTTCCGCTCGAATCCGCAGCATCGATCGTCGCGGCGCATCCGGGGGCGCAGTCGCCCTTCCTCGGCAAGCCGGTGTGCCCGGCGGGCGCGACCGCGTGTTCGGACGCGTACGGCGCGGCTGCATTCACGATCGAGGAAAGCGACTGAGGGCGGCGGCCGCGCGGCAGGCGCTCGGGCCCGGACCGCAGGCGTGCGCTTCCGGCGTGCCGCATCACCCGGGAAGTCAGCGCGCGGCGCGACTCATTCCCGCACGGTGAGGATGGTCACCCGACGATTCTCCGGCGCGGTCGGCCGTGCGGGATTGGCCAGTTCGGTGTCGCCCTTGCCGACGGGTTTGAGGCGGTCGCGTTCGATGTGATGACGCGTCGTCAGGTACTCGACCACGCTCTCCGCGCGCGCCTGCGACAGTTGCAGATTGCGTTCGTGACTGCCGCGCGGGTCGGCATGGCCTTCGACCGAGAAGCTGAAATCCGCGAGTTTTTCCGCCTGCAGCGCGCGGGCGACGATGTCGAGCTTGGACTGCGCATCCGCGGTCAGCTCTGCCGAATTGGTCACGAAGGTGATCAGCAGCGAGGCGCCGGGCCGCTTGGACGCCGTCACCGCCGGCGACTTTTCGCCCGGTTTCGCCAGCGCCTTGTCGCGCTCGACACGGATGCTGCGGGTGCGCACCTCCTCCGGTTCGGGCGTCAGCGCCTCGATGAGGTTTTTCTCATTGAGGTTCTTGCCCCTGAGGATCTCCTGTGCATGGAGCCCGCTTGCGAACGTCGCGCACATCAGCGCTGCCGCAACATGACACGACACGATCGACATCTTCATTGTCCTTCTCCTTGCGGCTCATCCAACGAGCTTGATCTGCGTATCCTCGGCCGGGTCGCCCACCCACACCGCGATCGCGCTGTAATTGTCATGACCACTGCGCGCGTGCGCCAGCACCTCGGCCTCCAGCGCCGTCAGCCACGCCTGCGCGCTGGCACTGCCGGCGAGCAGGCGCTCCATCACCGACTCCTCGACGTATTCCCACAGACCGTCGCTGCACAGCATGAAGACATCGCCATCGCGCACCGGTTCGCCTGCCGACGGGACATCCGGCTCGACGGTCTCGGGCGAGCCCAGCGCCGCCAGCAACACGCCCCGCTGCGGATGCCGGCGCAGCATCGCCTCATCGCCGATGCCGGCGTCGATCATGCTCTGCATCACGCTGTGATCGCGCGACTGAAAACGCAGGTGGCCGCTGCGGAACCCGTAGATGCGCGAATCACCCACATGGCCCCGGCATGCGATGCGTCGCTCGCGATCGATCGCCAGCATGGCCACGGTCGCCCGCATGTCCCGCAGGCGCGGTTCGGACTGCTGTTCGTTCAGCAATACCGCATGGGCGCGGCGGATGAGGCTGGACACGGTCGCGGGTGAGGCCTCGGGCGAGGCCGCGAACTCGCCCACGATCGTGCCGACGACGAGCTTCGACGCCACGTCACCGCCACCGTGCCCGCCCGCACCATCCGAAAGCACCCAGCAGCAGCCCGCATCCGACGTCCAGTAGCCGCAGGCGTCCTCGTTGCCCGGACGGCCGCCCGCCCTGGACAGCACCGCGATGTCGATCTTCATGACGGCCTCGCGCAAGTCATCGTCGTCATGCGTCGCGCTCCTTGAGGCGCTCGACCTGCTCCTCGTAGGCGCGCAGGAACTCGCGGCCGAACAGTGCATGGAAGTCGTCCTCGGCCTCGCTCGCGATCTCGCGGAAGAGCTCGGTGTAGAGATCCCACAGGCGCGCGCGCCGGTTCATCGGCAGCAGGCTGTCGAGCATGGACTTGCCGCTCAGGCGCTGCTCCAGCACCGCCGGATCGAAGCGGTGCAGCACGCCGGCGAGCGCCGCCCGCATGCCCGCCATGAAGCCCAGCTCGTGGGAACGCAGATCGTCGTAGGCGTCGCGCATCGCCTCCACCGGCGGCAGGAATCCCTTGCCGCGCGGTGCGAGCAGATGCGCCAGCGCCGCCTCCACATCGGGTGAGAACTTGAGCGGGTTGTTGTCGCGGCTGACGATCATCGTCACCTCCGCCCGGACCTCGCGCTTGGTTACCGCGCGCGCCAGCAGCAGGGCGAGCGTGCCGGCCGTCGCCTCGCGCAGCAGCCGACCGATGGTCTCCATCGCTTCGGGCGTCAAGCCATGCGGCAGGGCCAGATCGGGCATGCCAAGCCCCTTCAGGAAGGCATGCAGCAACGCTGTGGCGTCCTCGCCGAGCGCAACGGCTGCCGTCTCGACCGCGCCCGAGGTGGCAACGTCGGCCGGGGGTTGTGGCGCGACGGCCGCAGGCGACACCGCAGCGTCGGCGCGCAGTTGTCCCGCGGCTGCTTTGGGCGGAGCGCCGAAAGACACCTCGACGTCCACCCGGGGTCGAACGGGCGCCGACTCCTCCGGCTCGGGCGCCGGCGCCTCGCGCCCGCGATCAGCCGGTCCCTGCTCCCAGGACAGAAAGGCGTCGTCCGGAACGACCGGCGCCGGCGGCCTGTACGCGCCTCGAAGTTCGGGCACCTGATCCGGCACGGGCGCCGCCTTCGCCGCCGGCAGCGGCGTCCCGGCCAGCGCAGCCAGG
>SHNC01000013.1 GCA_004295105.1 Betaproteobacteria bacterium
CCGGCCCGCGCCTCATCGGGACGCATTCGCGGCACCGGACGGGGACGCTGAACGGCTTCCGGGTGCGGCCCGCTGTACTGTCGGGCGGCGCCAGGTCCGGCGACCATCCTCGCTTCACGGTGTTCGTCTCAGCGCGAACACCAGCATCGCGCCGAGCACACTCTGTATCAGGTAGAGCACGCTCGAGATCCCGTGCCAAGTGGCAAATCGGTCACGCATCACACTGTTCATGACGTCACGAGGCCAGGCGTTCGCCTTCAGTTCTGCCATCAGCGGCTGAATGCCGAACTGTCCGGCAGCGACGATCACCAGCAATGCCAGTACGAGCCAGAACAGGCCGCTGCGAAACGCCGCCCACCGCATCCGCACTGCCGCAACCAATAACAGGTACGTGGTGGTGCCAAGCCCGAACCAGCCGACGACGTCGAACAAGCGGCCGGCAACCCTCCCCGCCAGCGTGCGATCCGACAGCATGTCGAACAGCACCGGCGCCACCAGATAACCCACCGTCCACATTCCACCCACCCACAAGGTGACGGCGACGAGCGCCAGGTGCTGGGCGAAGCGGCTCAGCATCGGATCAGAGGTAGCGGACGTCGATGATCTCGTATTCGCGGATGCCGCCCGGCGCCTGAACCTCGGCGATGTCCCCGGCGTACTTGCCGATCAACGCTCGTGCGATCGGCGAGCTGATCGAGATCTTGTTCGCCTTGATGTCGGCCTCATCCTCGCCGACGATCTGGTAGGTGACCACCTGACCCGAGTCCATGTCCTCCAGTTCGACCGTGGCGCCAAACACGCAGCGCCCGTCCGCATCGAGCAGCCTGGGATCAATGATCTGGGCGTGCGAGAGTTTGCCCTCCACCTCCATGATCCGTCCTTCGATGAAGCCCTGCCGTTCCTTCGCCGCCTCGTACTCGGCGTTCTCGGAAAGGTCACCGTGCGAACGCGCTTCGGCGATCGCGGCGATCACGCTCGGACGGTCGATGGTCTTCAGACGGTGCAGTTCTTCGCGCAGCATCTCTGCGCCGGTAACCGTAAGCGGTGTCTTGTTCATGCTGCCTGATTCAGTTCGGCGTGCAGGGACTGCACGGAGTAAACCTCGATACCGTCGGCCAGGCTGCGCATGCCCATGCAGGCGGCGCGCGCGCCTTCAATCGTCGTGAACACCGTCACCTTGGCAGCGAGCGCGCTGGTACGGATGGAACGAGAGTCGGTGATGGCCTGACGCTTTTCCTCGACAGTGTTGATCACCAGGGCGATTTCCTCGTTCTTGATCATGTCGACGATGTGCGGGCGCCCCTCGTTGACCTTGTTGACCACGGCGACCGGAACGCCCGCCGCCTCGATCACGGAGCCCGTGCCACGTGTCGCGACGAGCGAGAATCCCAGATCGTGGAGCTCCTTCGCAACCGCGACCGCAGCAGGCCGATCGGACGCCTTCACGCTGATGAACGCCGTCCCCCCGGTCGGCAGGCGCACACCGGCCGCCACCTGACTCTTGACGAAGGCTTCGGCAAAGCTGCGGCCAACGCCCATGACTTCCCCGGTCGACTTCATCTCGGGGCCGAGTATGGTGTCGACGCCCGGGAACTTGACGAACGGGAACACCGCCTCCTTGACGGAGTAGTAAGGGGGCACGATTTCGCCCATGACACCCTGGCTGGCAAGGCTCTGGCCGGCCATGCAGCGCGCAGCGACCTTGGCCAGCGGCAGCGAACACGCCTTGGAGACGAACGGAACGGTGCGAGACGCCCGCGGATTCACCTCGAGCACGTAGACCACCGCGTTCTCGCCCTCACCCTGGATGGCGAACTGAACGTTCATCAGGCCCACGACGTTGAGCGCGCGCGCCATCGCCTCGGTCTGACGGCGCAGCTCATCCTGCAGCCGGGGCGTCAGCGTGTAGGGCGGCAGCGAGCAGGCAGAGTCGCCCGAATGCACACCCGCCTGCTCGATGTGCTCCATGATGCCGCCGATGATCACCTGCTTGCCGTCGGACAATGCATCGACGTCGATTTCGGTGGCGTCGTTCAGGAAACGATCAAGCAGCACCGGCGACTCGTTCGACACCTTGACCGCCTCGCGCATGTAGCGCTCAAGGTCCTTCTGCTCGTGCACGATCTCCATCGCGCGCCCGCCCAGCACGTACGAAGGACGGACAACCAGCGGGTATCCGATCTCGGCGGCCAGCCGCACCGCCTCTTCCGGCGTGCGCGCGGTGCGGTTGGGGGGCTGCTTGAGGCCGAGATCGGTCAGCAACTTCTGGAAGCGCTCGCGGTCCTCGGCGGCATCGATCATGTCAGGGCTGGTGCCGATGATGGGTACACCGTTCGCCTCCAGCGCCTTCGCACGCTTGAGCGGCGTCTGGCCGCCGAACTGCACGATCACGCCGACCGGTTTCTCGATATGCACGATCTCGAGGATGTCCTCCAGCGTGATCGGTTCGAAATACAGGCGGTCGGAGGTATCGTAGTCGGTGGACACCGTCTCCGGGTTGCAGTTGACCATGATGGTCTCATACCCGTCCTCGCGCAGCGCGAGCGCGGCATGCACGCAGCAGTAATCGAACTCGATGCCCTGGCCGATACGGTTCGGGCCGCCGCCCAGCACCATGATCTTCTTCTTGTCGGTCGGCTGCGCTTCGCACTCTTCCTCATAGGAGGAATACATGTACGCGGTCGAGGTCGCGAACTCGGCGGCGCAGGTGTCGACGCGCTTGAACACCGGGCGCACGCCCAGCGTGTGGCGATGCAAGCGCACAGCCGTCTCGTCGGCACCAAGCAGCTTGGCAATGCGGCGGTCCGAGAATCCCTTGCGCTTGAGTTCGCGCATCTGCGCCGACTGGATTGCCTTCAGCGAGCGACCAACGAGCAATTTCTCGGTCAGGACGATGTCCTCGATCTGGGCGAGGAACCAGGGATCGATCTTCGTCAGGTTGTGCACCTGCTCCTGGCTCATGCCCTCGCGGAACGCCTGGCCGACGTACCAGATGCGCTGGGGACCGGGGCTGGCGAGTTCGCGCTCGAGATCCTCGGTATCCGCCTCGATCTCGTCGAGGCCATACACGCTGACTTCCAGACCGCGCAAGGCCTTCTGGAACGACTCCTGAAAGGTGCGGCCCATCGCCATGACCTCGCCCACCGACTTCATCTGGGTGGTCAGGCGGTCGTTGGCGAGCGGGAATTTCTCGAACGCGAAGCGCGGGATCTTGGTGACGACGTAGTCGATCGACGGCTCGAACGAAGCCGGCGTGGCACCACCGGTGATGTCGTTCTTCAGTTCGTCGAGCGTGTATCCCACCGCCAGCTTGGCCGCGACCTTGGCAATCGGGAAGCCCGTGGCCTTCGAGGCCAGCGCCGAGGAGCGCGACACGCGCGGGTTCATCTCGATGACGATCATGCGACCGTCCTTCGGGTTGATGGCGAACTGCACATTCGAGCCGCCCGTATCCACGCCGATCTCGCGCAGCACCGCGATCGAGGCGTTGCGCATGATCTGGTATTCCTTGTCGGTCAGCGTCTGGCTCGGTGCGACAGTGATGGAGTCGCCGGTGTGCACGCCCATCGGATCGAGGTTCTCGATCGAGCACACGATGATGCAGTTGTCCGCCCTGTCGCGGACCACTTCCATTTCGTATTCCTTCCAGCCGAGCAGCGACTCTTCGATCAAGAGCTCGTTGGTCGGGCTGGCCTCGAGACCGCGGTTGCAGATCTCGTGGAACTCTTCCATGTTGTAGGCGATGCCGCCGCCGCTACCACCGAGCGTGAAGCTGGGACGGATGATCACCGGAAAACCGATGCCACCCTGCACCTGCAGCGCCTCTTCCATGCTGTGGGCGATGCCCGAGCGCGCTGAGCCGAGACCGATCCTGGTCATGGCCTCCTTGAACTTCAGCCGGTCCTCGGCCTTGTCGATCGCCTCTTCCGAGGCACCGATCAGTTCGACGCCGTACTTCTCCAGCACCCCGTTGTGCGCCAGGTCGAGCGCACAATTGAGGGCCGTCTGGCCGCCCATGGTCGGCAGCAGCGCGTCGGGGCGCTCCTTTTCGATGATGCGCTCGACCACCTGCCAGGTGATCGGCTCGATGTAAGTGACATCGGCGGTGCCCGGGTCGGTCATGATGGTCGCCGGGTTCGAATTGACCAGGATGACCTTATAGCCTTCCTCGCGCAGGGCCTTGCAGGCCTGGGCGCCGGAATAGTCGAACTCGCAGGCCTGGCCGATGATGATCGGGCCGGCACCGATGATCAGGATGCTCTTCAAGTCGGTACGTTTCGGCATCGTCTTGCCTCAGTGATTCCTTGAGCCGGCATCGTGCGCCGGCATCGAACAGTGACGGCAGGCGGTAGCCTGCCGGAACGCCGGATTACCTGGCCGCTTCCATCAGCCCGATGAAGCGGTCGAACAGGTAGGCCACGTCATGCGGACCGGGGCTCGCTTCCGGATGCCCCTGGAACGAGAATGCCGGCGCGTCGGTGCGCGCCAGCCCCTGGTTCGACCCGTCGAACAGGGATTGATGGGTCACCCGCAGGTTGGCAGGCATCGTCGAGGGATCGACGGCAAAGCCGTGGTTCTGGCTGGTGATCAGCACCTGGCCGCTGTCGAGATCCTTGACCGGGTGGTTGGCGCCATGATGTCCGAACTTCATTTTCATCGTCCTGGCGCCCGAGGCGAGCGCGAGAAGCTGATGCCCCAGGCAGATGCCGAAGGTCGGCACGCGCGCGTCGATGAACGCCCGAATCGCGTCGATCGCATAGTCGCAGGGCTCGGGGTCGCCCGGTCCATTGGACAGGAACACACCGTCCGGCTTCATCGCCAGCACTTCGGATGCGGGCGTCTGCGCCGGCACCACGGTCAGGCGGCAGCCACGTTCGGCGAGCATGCGGAGGATGTTGAACTTGACACCGAAATCGTAGGCGACCACGTGGAAGCGCGCCTGCGCTTGCTGTCCGTAGCCATTGCCAAGAACCCATTCGGTCTCTGCCCACTCGTAGGCCTTCTTGGTGCAGACGACCTTGGCCAGATCCATGCCCGACAGCCCGGGGAAGGCGCGAGCCGCGCCGATGGCGGCCTCGACGTCCAGCGCGCCCGCCTCGGTCGCAGTAACGATGCAACCCGCCTGGGCACCCTTTTCACGCAGCACCCGGGTGAGCTTGCGGGTGTCGAGACCGGCGATGGCCACGACGTTCTCGGCGCGAAGGTACGCATCGAGCCGCTGCCCCATCCGAAAGTTGGACGGCAGCAAAGGCAGATCGCGGATCACGAGCCCGGCAGCATGCACGCGGGTCGACTCGACGTCCTCGCGGTTGACACCGGTGTTGCCAATATGCGGATAGGTCAGGGTCACGATCTGGCGCGAATAGCTGGGGTCGGTCAGGATTTCCTGATAACCCGACATCGAGGTATTGAAGACCACTTCGCCGACCGTGCTGCCGACCGCGCCGATGCCCTTGCCGTGGAAAACCGACCCATCGGCGAGCGCAAGAAGGGCGGGCAGGGATGCAGTCACGAGAAACTCCTGAAATCAGCCTGAAAATCAAGGGCCAACTAGCGACGCTGCCCTCGAAGCTTGCAAAAAAGCGGGACGAGCCCGTCGGCCGATCCCGCTGTCTAGATGCGGCGATTTTACTTTTTTCAGCCCTTCAAGGCAATGTGACGCCACTGGCGAACGCCGGCACCACGCATGCCCCTGCCTGACACAGTGGCTTCTGAAGCCCCGCGGCTGCATCGCTTACCCAGGCGTTCCGGATGCCACCCATCGCGCCATCCTCGGCACCGACCGACCGTCGCTCGCAAGGTCGCCAACGCTGACGGCGCCACGGCGATGAGACAGCCGGGGGACCGACATTCAACGCAGCCCAAGAATGTCCTGCATGTCGAACAGACCCGGCGCCCGCCCCGCCACGAAGCGCGCCGCCCTGAGCGAGCCAAGCGCGTACGGCATGCGGCTGCCGGACTTGTGCGTGATCTCGATACGCTCGCCGATGCCGGCGAACAGCACGGTGTGATCGCCCACGATGTCGCCACCGCGGATGGTGGAGAAACCGATGGTTTCCGCCTTGCGCTCGCCGGTCACCCCTTCCCGGCCGTAGATCGCACACGCGTCGAGGTCGCGCCCGAGTTCGCGCGCGACCACCTCCCCCATGCGCAGCGCCGTACCCGAAGGCGCATCAACCTTGAAACGATGGTGCGCCTCGATCACCTCGACGTCGTAACCTTCGTCCAGGATGCGCGCCGCCACCTCAAGCAGCTTGAATACCGCGTTTACCCCCACGGCCATGTTCGGCGCGAACACGACGGGGATGTCGGCCGCAGCCTCGGCGATGGCCGCCTTGCCCGCCGCATCGAAGCCGGTGGTGCCGATCACCATCCCCTTGCCCAGTTCGCGGGCGATCGCCAGGTGGGCAAGCGTGCCCGCCGGACGCGTGAAGTCGATCACGCAGTCGGCCGCGGCGATGGCCACGCGCGGATCATCGACGATGGCCACACCGCACGGCGCACCGAGCAACTCGCCCGCATCACGTCCAATGAAGGGCGTGCCGGGCCGATCGAAGGCTGCCGTGACGGCGACACCTTCGTCCTTGAGGGCGGCCTCGACCAGCATGCGCCCCATGCGGCCGGACGCCCCGGCAATGGCCAAACGGATAACGGTCATCTTGCGATTCCTGTTCGAATGGGCGATGCGCCGGACGCATGCGTTCCGGGACCGCATCCAACGCTGATCACTTCTTCGGCGTCGCCGGCACTTCCACGACGCGACTCCGCCCGCTGCGGGCCCCCTCCGCGACGGCACCGGCATCGCCCGCCAGCACATCGCCTTCGACACGATCGAGCTTGTCATCGACGAAGAACACCGAAATCACGCGCTGCTGCGCATCGGCCTGGCCCGGCTTGAAGCGGTAGACGTAATCCCAGCGATCGCTGCGGAAGACATCGACGACCAGCGGCGTGCCGAGAACGAAACGCACCTGCTCGCGCGTCATGCCCTTCCTGAGCTGGGCGACCATGTCCTGATCGACGTAATTGCCCTGACGGACGTCGATCTTGTAGGGATTGACCTTGCTCACGATGGAGTCGAAGGAGCAGCCGGCAAGCAGGCTCGCGGCGACGAGCGCCGGTAACAGGAAAGCACGCATGAAGGATTCGGATCGAAGGCACCCGCAAACGGGCGCAGGTTCTCATTAGGGGGTAAAAAATATAACATAGGCCTGTTCGGCCCACCGCCGAAACTCGCGCATTACCCAACTGCGCACCATTTCGCCCACCTCGCAGGCAACCATGTCAGAGAATTCAAAGAGCCTGAAAAGCATAGGCCTGAAGGCAACCTATCCGCGCCTGAAGATCCTGGACCTGTTTCAGAGTGCCGAGCAGCGCCATCTCACTGCCGAGGACGTTTATCGCCTGCTGATCGGCGAGGGCATGGACATCGGCCTGGCGACGGTTTATCGCGTGCTGACGCAGTTCGAACAGGCGGGATTGCTGGAGCGCCACTATTTCGAATCTGGCAAGGCCGTGTTCGAACTCAATCAGGGCAACCACCACGATCACCTCGTCTGCCTGCAGTGCGGCAAGGTAGAGGAGTTCTACGATGCGGAGATCGAGCAGCGCCAGAAGCGCATCGCCGAGGAGCGCGGCTTCACGATCAAGGAGCACGCGCTCTACCTCTACGCCGACTGCGTCCGCAAGGATTGCCCGAATCGCGGCAGCGGTTCCTGAGTCGCCTGTCCTTCCCCGCCCGCGCAGGGCATCCGGATTGACGGCTTGAGCGCTCCGCTCGACTGCCGATCAACGCTGCCCCAGCATCTCCGCCGCGTGTTCGCGCGTAGTGGCGGTAATGTTCACGCCCCCCAGCATGCGCGCGATCTCCTCGACGCGCTCCTCGCGTCCGAGGGGGGTGACCTCGCTGAGCGTCTGCCCACCGCGTTCCGTCTTGGCGATACGCCATTGCCAATCTGCACAGGCCGCCACCTGTGGCAGATGGGTCACGCACAGAACCTGCCGCTCCCGCCCGAGCCGGGCAAGCAGCTTGCCCACGATCTCGGCCACCCGCCCGCCGATGCCGACGTCCACTTCGTCGAAGATCAGCGTCGGGGTGGCCGAATCACGGCTCGTCAAGACCTGTATCGCCAGGCCGATCCGCGACAGTTCGCCACCGGAGGCGACCTTCGCCAGACTGCGCAAGGTCTGCCCCGGATTCGCTGCCACACGGAATTCCACGACTTCGGCGCCATGCGCAGCCGGCGGACAGGGCTCGAGAGCCACCTCGAAGCGTCCCCCCACCATCGCGAGCGTCTGCATCGCGTCGGTGATCTCGGTCGATAGCGCCAGCGCCGCAGGCCGGCGCAGTGCGGAGAGATTTTCTGCGGCACGCTCCAGGCGCAGACGGGCCTCTCCCTCTGCTTTCTCCAGCCGCGCAGGATCGGAGCGCGCCTCCAGCGTGGCCAGACGCTCGCGCCATCGCCCCATGAGCTCGGGGAGTTCGTCGGGAGCGACCCGATACTTGCGCGCCGCATCCATCACGGTCGAAATACGGTGCTCCACCTCGGCCAGTCGCTGCGGATCGAGGTCGAGCCGGTCGCGGTAACGGCGCAGCGCATGCAGGGCTTCGTCGGCCTGGATCGCCGCGGCGGACAAGAGTTCGCGCACATCGGCCAGCCCGGCATCGATGTCGGCCAGACTGGCAACGCGGCTGTCGAGGTGGCGCAGCACCGAACAGACTGCATGGTCGCCCTCGCCCAGAGCGGCAAGCGTCTCGTCCGCGCCCTCCATGAGCCCGGCCGCATGAGCCAGACGGCTGTGCTCCGCATTGAGTTCATCCCACTCGCCAGCGTCGAAGGAAAGCCCCTCGAGTTCCCTGAGCTGCCATGCGAGAAGTTCGCGCTCCCGGGCCGAACTTGCCGAATCCGCCTCCGCCTCGCGCCTGAGCGTGACGAGCGCCTGCCATTCGCGGTGGCATCGCGCGACCTCAAGCGCGGCCGCGCGCGCACCGGCGTGCGCATCGAGCAGCTCGCGCTGGGCTTCGGCACGCAACAGCGCGTGGTGGGCATGTTGACCATGTATGTCGGCCAGCCACTCCCCCGCCGTCCGCAATTGCGCCAGGGTGACCGAGGTGCCGTTGATCCACGCACGGCTGCGCCCGCCGGCATCGACGACCCGACGCAGGATCACCAAGCCTTCGTTGGCATCGAGCGCCTCGTCGGCAAGCCACGCCGACAACCCCTCCAGTTCGGGAAGATCGAACTCGGCAGTGATGTCGGCACGCTCCTGCCCCGTGCGTACCACCCCGGTCTCGGCACGACCGCCGAGCGCCAGCCCGAGCGCATCGAGCAGAATCGACTTCCCCGCGCCCGTTTCACCGGTCAGGGCGCCGAACCCGGCAGCAAAGTCCAGCTCGAGGCGGTCCACGATGACGAAGTCGCGTATGGTGAGGCGTCGCAGCATGATTTCCGAGGTCTAAGGCGGAACGTCAGCATTTTCCGCGCCGTAAAGGACACGGAAGACGGGATTCAGTTGTGGCGCGGCGTCGCGCTCCAGTGCAGCTTCTCGCGCAGCATCGCGTAGTAGCTGTAGCCAACCGGATGCAGCAGTCTCAGGGCGAGCGGCGATCGGGTAATGCGCACGCAGTCGCCGGCTCGCAGATCGAACCGGGCCTGTCCGTCGAAATGCACCCGGGCATCGTGCGGCAGCAACAGCGAGATCTCGATCCGGCTGCTGTCGGGCAGCGTGACAGGGCGCGCCGTCAACGCATGCGGGCAGAGCGGCACCAGCGCGATGCCGCCCACACTCGGGTGAAGGATCGGGCCGTTCGCGGACAATGCATACGCGGTGGATCCGGTAGGGGTCGACACGATCATGCCGTCGGAACGCTGTGTGTAGACATACTCGCCGTCGATGGCGAGATCGAACTCGATCATGCGCCCGAGGTCACCTTTGTTGACGACGACGTCGTTCAGGGCAAGCGTGGAGCACACGCGCACGCCACCGCGCAGGACCTCGGCATCCAGCATGAAACGCGACTCTTCGGTGAATCTCCCCTCGATGATCTCGCCAAGACGCTTGAGCACATTGGAGCGCGAGATGTCGGTGAGAAAGCCGAGCCGGCCCAGATTGACCCCCACCAGCGGCACGGCATGTTCGGCAAGGCGGCGCGCCGTATTGAGCATCGTCCCATCGCCACCGACGACCACCGCGAGATCCGCTTCGGCGCCTATCTGTTCGTAGGCCGCGACCGGATAGTCGCCGGCACCGCCGATGGAACTTGCGGTACCCTGTTCCATCCATATCCTGCGGCCCTGAGAACGCAGGAATCGTGCGATTTCGAGCACCGACTCGGCAACGTCCGGGCTCTGGTACTTGCCGATCAGCGCGATGTTGTTGAATTGCGAGCTCATGGGCAGGGATTAAACCACATCCGGGTAACAAAACCTGAGCTCACGCGAAGCTGCGCAAGGAAGCACGCCTTACCACGCCCGTCACACTTTCGTAGAATTCCGGCCATACCTCCGACGCCGACATGAACACGCTCGACACCCGCTCCCAGATCCTGCTGAAGACTCTGATCGAACGCTACATCGCTGAAGGTCAGCCGGTAGGTTCCCGCGCGCTTTCACGCTACTCCGGTCTCGAGCTGTCGCCGGCCACGGTGCGCAACGTGATGAGCGACCTCGAGGAGGCCGGTTTCATCGCCAGCCCCCACACCTCGGCCGGACGCGTCCCCACTGCGCGCGGTTATCGCTTCTTCGTCGATGCATTGCTTACGGTGCAGCCGCTGGAGAGCGCCCGCCTGCGCGAGCTCAAGGGTCATCTGCAGCCCGACCAGCCGCAACGGCTGATGAGTTCGGCCTCTCACATGCTCTCCGAGCTGACCCAGTTCGCCGGCGTGGTGGTGGCGCCGCGCAAGGATGCAGTCCGCATCCGTCAGTTCGAGTTCATCAGCCTGTCCGAGACGCGCATCCTGCTGATCATCGTCACCACAGCGGGCGACGTGCAGAACCGCATCCTGCTGACACGGCGGAGCTACACCGCGTCCGAGCTGAGCAGCGCGGCGAGCTACCTCAACGAGCATTTCGCCGGGCTGTCCTTCGACGAGATCCGGCATCGTCTGCGGGTCGAGCTGCAACAACTGCGCAGCGACATGACCGAGCTGATGACCGCCACGGTGGATGCCGGCTCCGAGGCAGCCGAGGAGACTGCGACCAATTACGTGATCTCGGGCGAAACGAATCTGCTCGAAGTCGAAGACCTGTCGTCCAACATGGCGCGGCTGCGGGAGCTGTTCAAGCTTTTCGACCAGAAGACCGGTCTGATGCAGTTGCTCGACCTGTCCAATCGCGCCGAGGGCGTGCAGATCTTCATCGGGGGCGAGTCGGGTCTGGCTCCGCTCGACGGATGCAGCGTGATCACCGCGGCCTACGAAGTCGACGGCGAGGTGGTCGGTTCCGTGGGGGTCATCGGCCCCACCCGCATGGCCTACGATCGCGTGATTCCCATCGTCGACATCACTGCGCGGCTGCTGTCCAACGCGCTGTCGTCGAATCATTGATGGCGGCATGCGGGCGAAAGCGCCCGCCCATCGCCGCAGGCGCCCTCGCTGCGAGCCCACCCCCAAGGATCCCCATGGCCCGTTACTGGACCGAACCAGCCTACGAACACGGCAGCCCGGCTCGCGTCGGCGTGCTGCTGGCGAACCTCGGTACCCCTGCCGCACCCACCGCAGGCGCCCTGCGGCCCTATCTCAGGCAGTTTCTGTCGGACCCCCGTGTCGTGGAGATCCCGCGCGCCGTGTGGTGGCTGATCCTCAACGGCATCATCCTGAACGTTCGGCCGGCGAAGTCGGCGGCAAAATACGCCAGCATCTGGATGGAGGAAGGGTCACCACTGAAGGTTCATACCGAACGACAGGCGAAGCTGCTTGCGGGCTACCTGACCGCGGCCGGCCATCCGGACCTCGAGGTCGTGTGGGCGATGCGTTACGGCGCGCCGTCGATTCCCGACATGCTGAACGCCCTGCGCGCCAGGGGCTGCGACCGAATTCTCGTGCTCCCCGCCTACCCGCAGTATTCGTCGAGCACGACCGGCAGCGTGATCGACGAAGTGGCTCACTGCATGCGTCATTGGCGCAACATGCCCGAGATCCGTTACGTGCGCAGCTTCCACGACGACCCGGCCTATATCGACGCCATCGTGCACAGCGTTCGCGAACACTGGCAACGTCATGGCGAACCCGACAAGCTCGTGCTGAGCTTTCACGGCGTGCCGCGGCGCACGCTGGACCTTGGCGACCCCTACCATTGCGAATGCCACAAGACGGGACGCCTCGTCGCCGAGGCATTGAATCTGCCGGCGGGGCGCGCCGTGGTGACGTTCCAGTCGCGCTTCGGCAAGGCCGAATGGCTGCAGCCCTACACGCAGCCGACGCTGGAGGCATTGGCGAAGGCCGGGACCCGCCGGGTCGATGTGATCTGCCCGGGCTTCGTGTCGGATTGCCTCGAAACCCTCGAGGAGATCGCCATGGAATGCAAAGCCGCCTTCCTCGCTCAGGGCGGCGAAACCTTCCACTACATTCCGTGCCTCAATGAGCGGCATGAATGGATCAACGCACTGACCGAACTGGCCCGCCGCAACCTCGGAAACTGGCTCGACACGCCGAAGGCAACTGCTGATCGCCTTGCCGCGAGCAGGCAGCGCGCGGTCGCGCTGGGCGCGTCACGCTGAAGGGCCGGGCGGCGATCATCCATCGAGCAGCCGGAGATCGAGTCCTCCCGTCGCCGTGTAGTCGCCCACCACTGCGGCCGGCATGTGTTGGGACAGGCTTCTTGCAATGTCCGCCAGCCGGCGCACGACGACGGTCGACACCCGGGTGCGGAAGCGCTCGACGACCTCGTCGCTGGCCAGCGCCAGCGCAGCCGGATTAATCTCGAGATAGGTCAGCGGCTCAAGGGAAACCGCTGAAAGCATGTGCCGATGCTCCAGACTGTCCAGCCAGGCCTGCTCGCCGAATACTTCGCCCCTGCCCAGTTCGGCCACCCTGCGTCCGCCGACCGACAGTTCGACCCGTCCGTCGAGCACGATGGCGAAGCGTTGATCCCCATCGCCTTCCCGAACCAGCGTGACGTTCCCGTCGACCTTCTTCCATGAGCAGATGCGCAGCACTTCCCACAACTCGACGTCCTCGAACTCGGTGAAGAACGCCAGCTTGCGCAGCAGCGAAAAACGCTGGGTATCGGGCGGCACGAAATTGTCGTCGAGGATCTTGTAGCGCACGGCCGACAGATCCTTTGCGAATTCGGCGCCGTTCTTGTAGCGGGAATAGAGATCCTTTTCCAGCGCGCGGCGGATCACCGCGTCCATCTGTTCAGGCACATCCGGGTTTAGCTGCGACACCGAAGGCGGGTCCGCATTGATGATCTTGTAGATGAGCTGCGCGGGATTCGCTCCGCGAAACGGCAGACGGCCAGTCAGCAAGTGGAACAACACGACACCGAGCGAATACAGGTCCGTCTTCTGGTTGAGCGGGTAGCCCTTCACCTGCTCCGGACTCATGTAGGCGGGCGAACCGACACCCATGATGAAGGTAGAGTCGGTCTCCACCCGCTTGCTGACGTTCAGCGCCAGCCCGAAATCGGTGATCTTCACGTTGTCCTGGTCGTCGACCAGGATGTTCGCCGGCTTGATGTCGCGATGGACGATGCCCTGCCGATAGGCGTGATCGAGCGCCATGCAGCACTTGAAGACGATGCCGATCGTGCGGTGGATCGGCAGCAGGCGCTCGAACGAGCAATAGCGCTCGAGGGATCCGCCGGGAAAATATTCCATCACGACATAGGCCTGTTTCGGCTCGATCGATGCGTCGTAGATGCGAATGATGTTCGGATGATCGAGGCGGGTCGCGACCGCCCTTTCCGCCTTCAGCAGCTTGATCAGGCGGCGGTTCCATTTGGCTTCGTCGCGCACCTTGTCGTCGAAGCGAACATGCTTCAACGCGACCGGCTGAGGGTGGTCCGGACTCTCGGCCAGATAGACGACCGCCGTCGCCCCGCGCCCGATCTCACGCAGGATCCGATACCGACCGATCTTCTCGGGTAATCCGCTCATGCCATCCAACCTGCGGGCAGCCGATGCCTCGACTCGAAACTCATGGGTCAATTCTGGCACGAACCCCGCCTGCACGGCCATGTCGCCTCGCCGCCGCCACGTTGGTTGTTCCGGCTTCGATCGCCATGCTTAAATCCGGAAACACTTCGCCGCCCTGCCCTTGACGTGGAGTCACCCGCTTGAACGATTCGGCCGACCTCCTGATCCACGCGCGCTGGATCGTGCCGGTGGAACCGGCTCAGACCGTGCTCCACCATCACGCCGTCGCAGTACATGCTGGACGCATCAGCGCCGTGCTGCCGAGTGATGTGGCACGCCGTCAGGTGTGCGCGGCCAGGGTGGTGGAACTCCCTGAGCATGTGCTGATCCCCGGTCTGGTGAATCTCCATGCGCATGCCGCGATGAGCCTGCTGCGCGGCATCGCCGACGATCTGCCGCTGATGCGCTGGCTGCAGGAGGCCATCTGGCCGGCCGAGAGCAAGCATGTCTCACCGGCCTTCGTGCGCGACGGTACCCTGCTTGCAGCCGTGGAGATGCTGCGCGGAGGGATCACGACGTGCAACGACATGTATTTTCATCCCGACTCCGCCGCCGAAGCGTTCGATCTGGCAGGCATGCGTGCGTTCGTCGGCGTGGTCCTGATCGATTTTCCCACCGCCTATGCGGCCGATGCCGACGATTACCTGCGCAAGGGCCTGGCGGCCCGCGACCGCTGGCGCAATCACCCGCGCATCGGCTTCACGGTGGCACCCCATGCGCCCTACACCGTTTCCGACGTCAACCTGCGCCGCGCGCAGATGCTCGCCGACGAGCTCGAACTGCCGCTGCACATTCACATCCACGAATCGGAAAACGAGATCCGCGAGTCGCTGGAAACCCATGGCCTGCGGCCGCTGGCACGACTGGCCCGGCTTGGCGTGGTAGCGGACAACCTCGTCGGCGTGCATGCGGTGCATCTCGACGCACAGGACATCGAGCTGCTCGCGAATCATGGCGCCACCGTCGTCCATTGCCCCACGTCCAACATGAAGCTCGCCAGCGGGATCGCGCCGATTTCGCGGCTGCTCGGCGCAGGTGTCCGTGTCGGACTGGGTACCGACGGTGCGGCCAGCAACAACCGGCTCGACCTGTTCCAGGAGATGCGTCATGCGGCCTTGCTCGCCAAGGTCGCCAGCCACGATGCGACGGCCGTTCCAGCCCATGTCGCACTGCACATGGCGACCCTCGCCGGCGCGGAAGCCCTGGGCCTCGGTGCCCAGATCGGATCGATCGTCGCGGGAAAACGTGCCGATCTGTGCGCGGTGAATCTGGGCGACATTCTCATGCGACCGTGTTTCGACCCCATCTCGCACCTGGTTCACGTTGCAGGTCGGGAGCACGTCTCCCACGTGTGGATAGACGGTGAAATCCGCGTGGATCAAGGCACTGCGCTGTTGCAAATTAGCGACAAAGAATTGCTCAGGGTCGCGGCCGTGTGGCAAACTAGACTCGCTAATTGAACTGGATAAGTAAGCTCGACCTGACGTGAAGACGGCGATTCGTTGCTGTTTTCCTTCTCCAATGCAGTGGCAACTCCGGCGATTCGCCTTCAAAGAGGAAACCATGATCAAAGAAACCAAGAAACAGATGCTCATGCTGGCCGCCATCGCTTCGATCGGCCTTACTGCTCCTGCCGCTTACGCGCAGCAGGTGAAGGATGTGGTTGTCGATGGCAAGGGCGAAATCCCCTACGTCATCGATGGGCGCAATGTGGTCGCTCGCAGCGGCACCGGCCTCTGCTGGCGTACGGGTTACTGGAGCCCGGCCGCGGCCTCCACCGCGATGGCTGGCCAGTTCCCGGCGGGTTGCGAATGCGACGGCGACATCGTCCCGAAGGACAAGTGCGTGGCGCCCGTCGCCGCTGCCACTCCGGCTGCCGCCGCCCCGAAGCCCACCGCTGACAAGGTCAAGCTGTCCGCCGACGCCCTGTTCGACTTCGACAAGGCCGTCCTGAAGCCCGAAGGTCGCGCCAAGCTGGATGACCTCGCCGCCAAGTCGAAGCAGGTCAAGCTCGAAGTGATCCTGGCCGTTGGTCATACCGACCGCCTGGGCTCCGACGCCTACAACCAGAAGCTGTCCGAGCGTCGTGCCGCCGCCGTGAAGACCTACCTGGTTTCGAAGGGCGTGGAAGCGAACCGCGTCTACACCGAAGGCAAGGGCGAGAAGCAGCCCGTGACCGGCACCAAGTGCAACACCGTCAAGAACCGCAAGGCTCTGATCGAGTGCCTGCAGCCGGATCGTCGCGTCGAAGTGGAAGTCATCGGCTCCAAGTAATCCGCGATCCGATGCACGGAAAGCCCTGCTTCGGCGGGGCTTTTTGCTTTTCAGGCGACTGTCGAACCAGCGCGCGCGCATGATGGTCACACCGCGGTCCTTCGAGGGGCTCGATCCCGATGAATACGATCAATGCCGATCCGGCTGAAGTTCAGAAGTTCAGCGACCTCGCCCACCGCTGGTGGGATCCCGAGTCCGAGTTCAAACCCCTGCACGAAATCAATCCGTTACGTCTCGACTGGATAGACAGCAAGGCGGCACTCGCCGGCAAGAACGTGCTCGACGTAGGTTGTGGCGGGGGCATCCTGTCGGAAAGCATGGCGGCGCGAGGCGCGACGGTCACCGGCATCGATCTGTCCGAGAAAGCGCTCGGCGTAGCTCGCCTGCACCTCTACGAAAGCGGCCTGCAGGTGGATTACCGCCACACCAGCGCAGAAGCCTTCGCCGCAGACAACCCGGACACGTTCGATGTGGTCACCTGCATGGAGATGCTCGAGCACGTGCCAGACCCTGCGAGCACGATTTCCGCCTGTGCCCGACTGGTGAAGCCCGGCGGCCATGTGTTCTTCTCGACCATCAACCGCAACCTGAAGGCCTATTTGTTTGCGGTGATCGGCGCCGAATACGTGCTGAACCTGTTGCCGCGCGGCACGCACGAATATGCGAAGTTCCTGAGGCCATCCGAGCTTTCCCGTCATTGCCGCAACGCCGGGCTGGATCTGCACGGAATCAGCGGCCTGAGCTACAACCCGCTGACGAAGGTCTATTCGCTCGGCAGCGACACATCGGTGAATTACATGATTCACGCCCGCAAGTCAGCCTGAGCCCGCAGTTGCAGGTCGTGTTAATATTTCGGCCAGAAAGTTGAACCAGGGATGAGCGCTCTGGTCAGAGACGTAACCAATCACATGGGGGCCGACCTGGCTTCGACGTGGGTCGCGAAGCAGCGCAGTGCATACCGAGGACCAGTCACCTCGTAAATCCATCTGGAAACCAACAAACGCCAACGACGAGCGTTTCGCTCTCGCCGCTTAATCCCGGCGGGCGCTGCACCGGCAGGTCTCTGGGCCGGGTGGTTCCAGCGTAAGCTGGGCCGCTGCAGTGTCATTTACAGAGAATCGCGAGTGGCGCCGGGTTACTTGGCGCGACAGCTAAAGGTAAGGTAACTCGCCAACGACCGGCCTGCCAGGTGGCTAAGTCAGAGGTTAAATCCAAATAGCCGGGCTAAGTATGTAGATCTGTCTGTAGAGGGCTTGCGGACGGGGGTTCGATTCCCCCCGGCTCCACCAATCCGAGAAGGCCAACCATCGCGGTTGGCCTTTTCCATTTGTCGCTGCGCAAGCGTGTGGCGGCGGCAGCCATCAGGCCAACGCATGATGAACACACAGCACCCCGACATCCGCCCCGACCAGTCGGTGGAACTGCTCAAGCAGCTCCACATCCTGACGCGCGACGGCAAGCTCAACCAGGACAGCAGGCGCAAGCTCAAGCAGGTCTATCACCTGTACCACTTCATCGAGCCGCTGCTGGCCGAGGCCCTCGCCGAGCGGCCTGATATCCAACTGGTGGACCACGGTGCCGGCAAGTCCTACCTCGGGTTCATCCTGTACGACCTGTTCTTCAAATCGCAGGCGCCCGACGGGCGCATCCATGGCATCGAAACGCGCGACGAACTCGTCATCAGTTCGCGTCGCCTGGCCGACAAGCTCGGCTTTCGCGGCATGCGCTTCCAGAATCTGACGGTGGCGGAATCCATCACCTCGGCTCGACTACCGGATCGGATCGACGTCGTCACCGCACTGCATGCCTGCAACACTGCAACGGACGACGCGATCCGCTTTGCCTTGAAGAAAAGGGCTCGCTTCATCGTGCTGGTTCCGTGCTGCCAGGCCGAAGTCGCCGCGGTGCTGCGCAAGAACAAGCAGCAGGCGCTGAAGGACAGCCTGTCCGAGCTCTGGCGCCATCCCATTCACACGCGCGAATTCGGCAGCCACGTCACCAATGTGCTTCGCTGCCTGCAACTGGAATCCCACGGCTATCAGGTCAACGTCACCGAGCTGGTGGGTTGGGAACACTCGATGAAGAACGAACTGATCATCGCCAGCGACCGGCAACTGCCACGCCGACGCCCGTCGGAGCGGTTGGCCGAACTGCTTCACAGGCTGGGCCTGGAGGAACTCGGGGAGCGCTTCTTTGCGGGCGTGCCGGTCCGCACGCCCGCTACCGACTGCGCCCCGGACTGACGCGCGCTCGCTCGGGCCGCGGCGACGTCGGCTCGGGACGATCATGCCCGCCATGCCGGCCCAACGCCAACGTGCCTCCGTTCGATCGCCGGCATCCCCGGTCGTCCCGACGGAGCGCACGAAAGACGACTTGACGACGACCCAGCGGCCGATGGTTCTGTCGGCCGAGCTGGCGATACAGCCTGAACTCAGCGCGGCTGCCGCAAGGCCCGCAGAGTCTTCTGCCCGGCCCTGCCGTCCGCCGTCAGACCGAACTCGCGCTGCACCATTTGCAGCGCTTCACGCGTACGGCTGCCGATGATCCCGTCCGGCTCGCCGATGTCGAAGCCACGCTCGATCAGAAGTTGCTGCAGTTCGCGCCGCTCCGCACGTGACAGACCCGCATCGTCGGTTGGCCACGGCGTCGCGAACGGCCCGCCCCCGCGCAGGCGGTCGGACAGGTGGGCGATGGCCAGCGCATAACTCTCGGCGGCGTTGTACGAATACAGCGCATCGAAGTTGCGCGTGACGAGGAAGGCCGGCCCGCCCTCACCAGCCGGCAGCAGCAGCGCAGCCGGCGTCGCGCCTGGCGGCAGATCGCCTCCATCGACACGCCGGAGCCCGCGTGCCGCCCAGTCATGCATCGGCTGCCTGTTTCGACGCCCCGCCACGGCGGTATCGAAACCTGCAGGCAATGCCACCTCGAACCCCCAAGGCAGGTCGTTACGCCAGCCGGCGCGCCTGAGGAAGTTGGCGGTGGACGCCAGCGCGTCGGGCACGCTGTCGACCAGGTCGCGCCGCCCGTCGCCATCGAAATCCACTGCCAGTCGCATGAAGGTCGACGGCATGAACTGCGTATGACCGAAGGCGCCCGCCCACGAACCGGTCAGGCGCTCGGGTGCGACATGGCCCTCCTGGATGATCTTCAGGGTGGTGAAGAACTCACCACGGAAATAGTCCTGCCTGCGGCCGAAGCACGACAGCGTCGACAGCGACGTGAGCAGCGGACGCGTGCCGAAGTTGCGGCCGAAATTGCTCTCCACGCCCCACACTGCCACCACCGTCGCGCGATCGACATCGTAGGCTTTCTCGACGCGTCCGAGCACCAGCTCCCAGTGTGAAAGCATCTCGCGACCATCCGCGACACGCTCCTCATCGACCAGCGCGGCCAGGTAGTCCCAGATCGGCGTGACGAACTCCGGCTGCGCATCGAGAAATCCGATCACCGTCATGTCCGGGGCCAGCGCCGCCGTCTGCGCGTCGAACGTTGCGGCAGAGACGCCCTTCGCCATCGCGTCGGGCCGCAACCGCTCGAGGCAGGACGCGAAGCCCCCGGCCTCGGCTGCGAGCGAGTTCGCGCTCACAGCCATGAAGGGCAATGAGACGGCGATCGCGACCAGGTCGCGGGGCAAACAACGGAAGTGACGGGGCGGAAGAATGTTCGGCGTGCGGTCGCGCCACACGCCGCGGAGGCGAGCGAAAGTGTTCATGGCGCGATTTTACGCCAGCAGGTACGGAGCACGACCCCAAGCCGTCACCGCCGCGTAACGCCATGCTGTCAGGCTCGACGCTCATGAAACGGGTGCTGATGGTCTCCGACGTCTATTTCCCGCGCGTGAATGGCGTGTCCACGTCGATCGCGACCTTTCGCCCAGCGCTTCGCGCCTGTGGCATCGACGTACGCATGGTGGTGCCGGACTACGGCACGGGCGGCGATCGCGTCGATGAACCGGGAATCGTCCGCGTGCCGGGCAACAAGGTGCCGCGCGACCCGGAAGACAGGCTGATGTCGTGGCGCAGGACACGCACGGCCGTCCTGCGCGAGGCCCCCGCCTGCGATCTGGTGCACATCCAGACACCCTTCGTCGCCCACTACGCGGGTGTCGCAGCGGCCCGTCGGCTCGGACGGCCTGTATTGCTGACCTACCACACATTTTTCGAGGAGTACCTGCACCACTATGCCCCATTCTTGCCAGCCGGCCTGCTGCGCGGGCTTGCACGCCGGGTGTCGCGCTCGCAGTGCAACGCCGTCGATGGCGTCGTCGTGCCATCGACGGCCATGCGCGATCGTCTCGCCTGCTACGGCGTGAGTGCGCCGCTGCACGTACTGCCCACTGGAATTCCGGTCGAGTCCTTCGGTCGGGGAGACGGGCCAGCCTTTCGCCGCACGCACGGCATCGCGCCGCAAGCGCCGGTCGCCCTGTTCATCGGTCGCGTCGCGCACGAGAAGAACATCGGCTTCCTGATCGACGTCGCAGCCCTCGTGGCGGCCGCCCTGCCCGACTTCATCCTCGTGATCGCCGGCGAGGGGCCCGCGATGGCAGACCTTCAAACGCACGCCTCGCGGCGCGGGCTGTCGGGCATGATCCGCTTCGTCGGCTATCTCGACCGACAGCGGGAACTGCACGACTGCTATGCGGCAGCGGACGTCTTCGTGTTCGCCTCGCGCACCGAGACCCAGGGCCTGGTACTCCTGGAAGCCATGGCCTCCCGGCTGCCAGTGGTCGCGCTCGCCGAGATGGGCACGCGTGACATCCTCTCGGCACAGTCTGGAGCGATCGTTGCCGCGAACGACACGGCAGCCTTTGCCGCCGACCTGATTGGCCTGCTCAATGCACCCTTACGCCGTCAGGCGCTTGCAGCCTCGGCTCGGCGCTACAGCCGGCAATGGGCAGACACCATCATGGCGAATCGGCTGGCGGACCTCTATCGCAGCCTGATTCACGACCGGGCCCAAGCCACCGAGG
>SHNC01000108.1 GCA_004295105.1 Betaproteobacteria bacterium
TGTAGTGGCCCTTGTCGCTCAGGTAGGGCGCGAGGATCTCGAACCACCAGGCGCCTACGCTGGGCCACACCTCGACGACCGTCTGATCGGCTTGCAGGCCGAAGAAGTCCAGGGTTTCCGCAGGTTTGCGCGCAGGGTCGCGCGCGCGATTCTTCTCGGCGCGCTGTGGACCGTCGACCCAGCGCTGCAGGTCGGCGTCGGCCGCCGCAGCAGGGCCGACCAGCGGCATCGACAGGGCGAGGGAGAGGAGAAATCGAGTCAGATGGCGCATGGCTGTTCGGCGTCCAGGCAGGGGAGCGGGGTACGGGAATCTGGGGGCGGACGATATCACTTCGCGCTGCGGACCTCGTGCGCGTAGGTGAATTCGTCGATGCGGCCGCTGTAGTTCAGGCCCTTGCGCAGCGCCCAGGTGGCGATCTGGTGGTGCGACGGGATCACCGCGTAGTCGCTCATCGCCGCCTTCACCGCCTGGCGCGCGAAGTTTTCACGTTTGGACGCCTCCACCGAGCCCAGCGCCTGCTGCACCAGCTTGTCCACCGTCGGGTTGCTGTACTTGCCCCAGTTCCAGGTGCCCCAGCCGATGTCCGGGTTCGGGGTGCCGACGATGGAGCGCAGCGTGAAGTCGCTCGCCAGCGAGCCCCAGCCCAGCATCGCCATGCTGTATTCGCTGGCGCGCGCCTTGCCGAAGTAAACCGACAGCGGCTGCGTCTCGACCTTCGTCTGGATGCCGACGCGGTTCAGGAACTGGGCGACGGTCTGCGCCACCTGCTCGTCGTTGATGTAGCGGTTGTTCGGCGCGTGCAGCGTGAGGCCGAAGCCGTCGGGGTAGCCGGCCTCGGCGAGCAGCTTCTTCGCGCCCTCGGGGTCGTAGGGTTCGACCTTCAGCTCGGCGTTGTAGCCAAAGATGCCTGGTGAGTTGAGGTTGGAGGCCGGCTGCGCCAGGCCTTCCAGCGAACGTTCGACCAGGGCCTGGCGGTTGATCGCCTTTGAGATCGCCTGGCGCACGCGCACGTCCTTCAGCGGGTTCTTCGCCAGCGGCTGGCCCGCCTTGTCGGTGACGTAGGGCGAGTTGTCGCGGAACTGGTCGAGCTGCCAGAACAGCGTGCGCCACGTGGTGTGCTGCGTCAGCGACAATCTGGCATTGGATTTCAGTTTCGCGAGGTCGGCCGGCGGCACCGCCTCGATCAGGTCCACGTCCCCGGCCAGCAGCGCGGCCAGGCGCGGCGCGTCGTTGGCGAGCACCTTGAACTGCACCTTGTCCCACTCCGGCTTCGGCCCCCAATACGCGTCGTTGCGGGCGATCTCGATGTTCTCGCCCTTGCGGAAGCCCACCAGCTTGAAGGGGCCGGTGCCGATCGCCGCGGCGCCGCTGTTGAACTGCTCCTGTGTGGCCTTGGCCGCCGCCTTCTTCGACACGATGAAGATCGAGATCAGGTCCAGCGGCAGCGGGCCGTAGGGGCTGGCCGTCTTCAGCCGCACGGTGTAGCGGTCCACCGCCTGCTTGGCGACGATGGGTTTCGTGTAACTGGTGAAGGGGCCGGGGCTGGCGGTGATCTGCGCCGGGCGGTCGAGCGAGAACAGCACGTCGTCGGCGGTCATCTCGCTGCCATCGTGGAACTTCACGCCACGGCGCAGCTTGAATTCCCAGGTGGTGTCGTCGATCGCCTTCCACGACTCGGCCAGCGCCGGGATCAGTTTGCCCTCGGGGTCGACGTCCACCAGGCTGTCGTAGAGGTGGTGGTGGAAGGCGATGTTGGGGCCGCTGTTGAAGAAGTGCGGGTCCAGCGTCGTGACTTCGGACGACAGGCCGATCTTCAGGTCGGCCGCCTGTGCGGGGAGGGCGGCACCGGCGAGGGCGGCGGCAAGGGCTCCGGTGGTGAATGTGACGGCGACGGGACGGCGGGATTTGGGCGTGGTGGCCATGAAAGCGGCTCCGGGCGGTGCTTGCTGGAGGCCGAACGATAGCGCAGAACGGCGCCGGTGGCCGAAGCGTGCACCGAATCCGGTCTGGTGGCGGGGGATGCGCTCTGATGGACTGCCGCTACGCGGCCTACGCGCTGCGGGTTCCACGAAAATGCGCGACCTCGCTTCGCTCGGGACTCGGACAGTGCTCGTCCGCTCCACGCATCCCCCGCCACCACACCTGCCACGATACGGATTTCGAACGATCAGGGCGTCGCATCAGGCAATTCACACAGGGTGAATAAGCAATGCGTTTTTTCTTGGTTCGGCGAATCCGGCCCGCACGATAGATTTTCTCCATCTGCCGAACCTCACTGGAGAAAACACCATGCGCTTCAATGCCACCCGCCGCACCCTGCTGGCCCTTGCGCTTGCCGCGGGCCTCGTCGGCACCGCCCAGGCCCAGACCACCCTGCTCAACGTGTCCTACGATCCGACGCGCGAGCTGTATCAGGACTACAACCCGGAATTCGCCAAGTACTGGAAGGGAAAGACCGGTGAGGACGTCACCATCAAGCAGTCCCACGGCGGCTCGGGCAAGCAGGCGCGCGCGGTAATCGACGGGCTGGAAGCCGACGTCGTCACGCTGGCGCTGGCCTACGACATCGACGAGATCGGCCAGATCGGCAGGAAGATCCCCGCCGACTGGCAGAAGCGCCTCGCGCATAACAGCTCACCCTATACCTCGACCATCGTCTTCCTCGTGCGCAAGGGCAATCCCAAAGGCATCAAGGACTGGGGCGACCTGGTGAAGCCCGGCGTCGAGGTCATCACGCCCAACCCCAAGACCTCCGGCGGCGCACGCTGGAACTACCTCGCGGCCTGGGGCTACGCGCTGAAGCAGCCGGGCGGCAACGACGCCAGGGCGCGCGAATTCGTCGGCGAACTGCTCAAGCACGTGCCGGTGCTCGATTCGGGTGCGCGCGGCGCCACCAACACCTTCGTGCAGCGCGGCATCGGTGACGTGCTGCTGGCCTGGGAGAATGAGGCCTTCCTGTCGGTCAATGAGCTCGGACCCGACAAGTTCGAGATCGTCGTGCCCTCGGTCACCATCCTCGCCGAACCGCCGGTCACCGTCGTCGATGGCGTTGCGAAGAAGCGCGGCACCGAGAAGGTTGCGCAGGCCTATCTCGAATACCTGTATTCGCCGGTGGGCCAGAAGATCGCCGCCCGGCACTACTACCGTCCGATCAAGCCCGAACTCGCCGACCCCAAGGACGTGGCCCGTTTCCCGAAGGTGAAGACCTTCACCATCGAGGAACTCGGTGGCTGGCAGAAGGTGCAGAAGGCGCACTTCGGCGACGGCGGCGTGTTCGACCAGATCTACGCGCGCTGAGGCGCGGTTCGCAAGCGGGGCGCCCCGGCACGACGACATCTGCAGCGAAGTGCCGGGCGTTGATCGTTCATGGCTTCCGACCGCGATCGCGCTGCGCAGCGATGAAAGAAGTCCCGGCCGATCACCAGTTCGACTGGCTCGGTCCATCGGCATGGCGGCGAAGAAAATCCCGCAGGTGTTCGACGAAACAGGCGACCTTGGCCGACAGGTTCAGGCGCTCCAGATAAACCGCGTAGATGTCGGCCGGCGGCGTCTCGTAGTCGCCCAGCACCTGCACCAAGCGCCCGCTTCGCAGGTACTTGGCGACGTCCCACTCGGCGCGCATCAGGATGCCGTGCCCGTCCAGGGCCCAGTTGAGCGCGACCTCGCCGTCGTTGGTGCTCAGCTTGCCGTGCACCTTGATGGTGTCCGTCTGCTTGCCCCGGCTGAGGCGCCAGTTGCCGTAGGCGGCATCGTTCTGTCGCAGCACGATGCACTGGTGCTGCGACAGTTCATGCGGGTATGCCGGATGTCCGGCGGCGGCCAGGTAGACGGGCGATGCGACCAGCAGGCGCCGGTTGGTGGCGATCTTCTTGGCGATCAGGCGCGAGTCGGGCAGCTCGCCGAAGCGAATCGAGACATCGATCGCCTCGTCAGGGAGGCTGACCGGCCGGTCGGTGAGCTGCAGTTGCACCTCGACGTCCGGATAGGCCCTGGTGAAGGCCGAGACGGCCGGACCGATGTAGGAGCGGCCGAAACCGAGCGGCGCATTGACCCGCAACAATCCTTTCGGCGCCGCCCGGCTGCTCGACACCAGGCGTTCCATATCGTCGATGTCGCTGAGGATGCGCTGCGCATTCGTGAAATAGACCTCGCCTTCGCTGGTGAGGCTGATCCGGCGCGTCGTCCGGTTGAGAAGGCGCACGCCCAGACGCTCCTCCAGTTGCGACAGGCGGCGGGACACCGCCGGCGGGGTCAGGTTCAGTTCCCGTGCCGTCGCGGCCAGGCTGCCCTGTTTGACCAGCAGGCAGAAGAAGCCCAGTTCCGAATCGGTGCTCATTCGTCAGTTTTTTGCAATGATGTTTTAACAATAGGTCGATTCATCTTTTTTTCAAAGGTTTTAGTCTCCGCTCCACGCTAGGCCCGACCGAAAGCAGCCGGCTTCGAAGCAGGAAATCGAAGACGGCAAAGAAGCCGAGCCAAGCCATGGATATCGGTGCCGCCGGCATCGATCGGACATCGGAAAAGAGAGGAGACATTCCATGGAAATGGACCTTGAAAAGCGGACGTTGCGCCGGATCACCTGGCGCATCGTGCCGTTCATCATGCTGCTGTACTTCATCGCATACCTGGACCGCGTCAATATCGGCTTTGCCGCCCTGACCATGAAGGAAGATCTGGGTTTCACCGCTTCGATCCTCGGTTTCGGGGCCGGCATCTTCTTCTGGGGTTACTTCATGTTCGAAGTCCCCTCCAACATCATCCTGCACAAGTTCGGGGCGCGGATCTGGATCGCGCGGGTCATGGTGACCTGGGGGATCATTTCGGGCGGCATGGCCTTCATCGAGGGGCCGACCAGCTTCTACATCATGCGCTTCCTGCTCGGTGCGGCCGAGGCGGGCTTCTTCCCCGGCATCATCCTGTATCTGAGCTACTGGTTTCCGGCCCGCCATCGCGCCGGGGTCACTGCCCTGTTCATGGCGGCAGCGCCGATTTCGACCGCACTGGGTTCGCCGATCTCCGCCGCGCTGCTCGAGATGAACGGTGTCATGGGTCTGCATGGCTGGCAGTGGATGTTCATCCTCGAGGCGATCCCGGCCGTGATTCTCGGTGTGGTCGTGTTCTTCTACATGACCGACAGGCCCGAAAAGGCCAAGTGGCTCAAGGACGACGAACGCGCCTGGCTGGTCAATGCCATGCATCAGGAGAACGCCAGCAAGGCCGGCAGCGCCAAGCACGGCATCTTCAGCGGCCTCGCCAATCCCCGCGTGCTGGCGCTGGCGATGATCTACTTCGGCACCTCGGCCGGCTTGTACACGCTCGGCATCTGGGCGCCGCAGATCATCAAGCAACTGGGCGTATCGTCGATGACCGTCGGCTTCCTGAACGCCATTCCGCCAATCATCTCGGTCATCGCCATGGTCCTCTGGTCGCGTCACTCCGACCGTACCGGCGAGCGTACCTGGCACGTCGTGCTGGCCTGCGTCGGCGCGGCGGTGGGCCTGGTCGTCGCCGCCGGTGCCAACAGCGTCGTGGGTCTGATCGCCGCGCTGACCCTGGTCAACATCGGCATCAGTTGCGCCAAGCCGCCGCTGTGGAGCATGCCGACGATGTTCCTGTCGGGCGCTGCCGCCGCCACCGGCATCGCCACCATCAACTCGATCGGCAACCTCGGCGGCTTCGCCGGGCCGGCCATGATCGGCTGGGTCAAGGACCAGACCGGCAGTTTCAACGGCGGACTCTACTTCGTCGCCGGCCTGCTGGTGCTCTCCGCCGTCCTGACGCTCGCCCTGGCCCGTACGCAGAAACCGGTGGTGGCGACCGCCCAGGCGGCGGCCCACTGAGACCGCCGTCCCAACCCCAAATCAATGCAGAGGAGCACATCATGGACAAGGAAGCAGCCGTTCAATCCCTGACGGACACGATGGCCAAATTCACGGCCTACATCGGCAAGCGTCTGCCCAAGGACGTCAAGGCCAAGCTGGCCGAACTGCGCACGCTGGAAACGAACCCGCTCGCCAGGTCGATCTACGATTCGATGCACGGCAACCAGGAGGCCGCGGACAGGCTGGACCGTCCGAGCTGCCAGGACACCGGCGTCATCCAGTACTTCGTCGAAGCGGGGGCCCACTTCCCGCTGTTGGGCCAACTGGAGGAGATCCTCACCGAAGCCACCGCCGGCGCGACGCGGATGGGCCCGCTGCGCCACAACGCGGTCGAGACCTTCGACGAGAAGAACACCGGTACCAACACCGGCACCAACATTCCCTGGCTGGACTGGCGCATCGTCCCGGAAAAGGACAGTTGCACGATCGACGTCTACATGGCCGGCGGCGGTTGCACGCTGCCGGGCAAGGCGACCGTGCTGATGCCGGGTCAGGGTTATGAAGGCGTCGCCGAATTCGTGATGGACGTCATCACCGAGCGGGGCGTCAATGCCTGCCCGCCGCTGCTGGTCGGCGTCGGCGTCTCCACCTCGGTCGAGACCGCCGCGCGCCTTTCCAAGCTGGCCATCATGCGGCCGGTCGATTCGAAGAGTTCGAACCCCCGGGCGGCGTTGATGGAAGACCTGCTGGAACAGGGCCTCAACGAGATCGGCATCGGCCCGCAGGGTCTGACCGGCAACAGCAGCGTGATGGGCGTCAATATCGAGTCGTCCGCCCGCCATCCCTCCACCATCGGCGTCGCCGTCAATACCGGCTGCTGGGCCCATCGCCGCGGCAAGATCCGCATCAACGCCGACCTGTCCTACGAAATCCTTTCCCACGAAGGAGTGGTGCTGTGAAAAAGATCCTGACGACCCCGATCAAGGACGAAGACCTGGAAAGCCTCAACGTCGGCGACGTCGTTTATCTGACCGGGCGCCTGGTCACCTGCCGCGACGTGGCGCACCGCCGCCTGATCGAGCAGGGGCGGGAACTGCCGGTCGATCTGGAAGGCGGCGCCATCTTCCACGCCGGCCCCATCGTCCGCAAGAAGGAGGACGGCGGCTTCGAGATGGTTTCCATCGGCCCGACCACCAGCATGCGCATGGAGAAATTCGAGCGCGAGTTCATCAAGCAGACCGGCGTCAAGCTGATCGTCGGCAAGGGTGGCATGGGGCCGGAAACGGCCGCCGGCTGTCAGGAGAACAAGGCGGTCCACGCCATCTTCCCCGGCGGCTGCGCCGTGCTGGCGGCCACTCAGGTCGAGGAGATCGAAGGTGCCGAATGGCAGGACCTGGGCATGCCGGAAACACTGTGGATCAACCGAGTCAGGGAATTCGGCCCGCTGATCATCTCGATCGATACGAAGGGCAATAACCTGATCCAGCAGAACAAGGCTGTGTTCAACGAGAAGAAGAAACCGGTCCTCGACAGGATCAGCAAGCAGCTCAGCTTCATCAAGTAAGTCATCCCATGCGGCGGCCGGTCTCCCCCGGCCGCCGCGCCTTCACACCCGGATCCCTACAGGAAGACCATGAAGTGCCGACCGTCACGTGTCGGCAGGGCGAGGTCATGCCCGCAATTCCGCGATGCCTCGGAGACACGAAATGGACGCCAACCAACTGCGCGCCGCAGCGCTCGACTATCACCGCCAGCCCCGGCCGGGCAAGATCGCGGTCACCCCCACCAAGCAACTCACCAACCAGTACGACCTGTCGATGGCGTATTCGCCCGGGGTGGCCTTCGCCTGCGACGAGATCGTCGGCAACCCGCACGAAGCCAGCACCCTCACCGCCCGCGCCAACCTGGTCGGCGTGATCACCAACGGCACCGCCGTGCTCGGCCTCGGCAACATCGGCCCGCTCGCGGCCAAGCCGGTGATGGAAGGCAAGGGCGTGCTGTTCAAGAAGTTCGCCGACATCGACGTGTTCGACATCGAGATCGACGAGGCCGATCCGGACCGCCTGATCGACACCATCACCTCGCTCGAACCCACCTTCGGCGGCATCAATCTGGAGGACATCAAGGCGCCCGAGTGTTTCTACATCGAGCGCAAGCTGCGCGAGCGCATGAAGATTCCGGTCTTCCACGACGACCAGCATGGCACCGCCATCGTCGTCGGCGCGGCCATCCTCAACGGCCTGCACCTGATCGGCAAGGATCTGAAGTCCGTCAAGATCGTCACCTCCGGGGCCGGCGCCGCCGCGCTCGCCTGCCTCGACCTGCTCGTGCTGCTCGGGGTGCCGGTGGAGAACATCTGGGTCACCGACATCAACGGGGTCGTGTATGAAGGCCGGGTCGAGGACATGGACGCCATCAAGGCGCGCTACGCCAAGAGGACTCGTGCCCGCACGCTGGGCGAGGTGATCGAGGGGGCGGACGTATTCCTCGGCCTGTCGGCCGGCGGCGTGCTGAAGCCCGAGATGGTCGTGCGCATGGCGGCCCGGCCGGTGATCATGGCCCTCGCCAACCCGACGCCGGAGATCCTGCCCGAGCAGGTACGCGCGGTGCGTGACGACGCCATCGTCTGCACCGGGCGTTCCGACTACCCGAACCAGGTGAACAACGTCCTCTGCTTCCCCTACATCTTCCGCGGGGCGCTCGACGTCGGCGCGACCACCATCACCGAAGACATGAAGATGGCGGCGGTGCGAGCCATCGCCGAACTGGCCCGCGCCGAACAATCGGACGTCGTCGCCAGCGCCTATGGCGAGAAGGCCTCCGCCTTCGGCCCGGAATACCTGATTCCCAAGCCCTTCGATCCGCGCCTGATCGTCAGGATCGCCCCGGCCGTGGCCAGGGCCGCGATCGAGTCCGGTGTGGCGACGCGCCGGATCGACGACTGGGATGCCTACCTGCAGGGGCTGAACGAATTCGTGTATCACTCCGGCCTGATCATGAAGCCGGTGTTTTCGCAGGCCCGCATGGCACCGAAGCGCATCGTCTTCGCCGAGGGCGAGGACGAACGTGTGCTGCGGGCAGTGCAGGTCGTGCGTGACGAAGGCATCGCCTGGCCGATCCTGATCGGCCGCCAGGCCGAGATCGACCGCCGCATCGCAGAGGCCGGCCTGCGCATTCGTGCCGGCGAGGATTTCGACGTGGTGCATGCCGACGAGTCGGATTTCTTCGACGCCCACTACGAGGAATTCTGGACCACCTACCATCGCCTGATGGAGCGCAAGGGCGTCTCGCCCGAGTTCGCCCGTCGCGAGGTGCACCGCCGCAACACTCTGTACGGTGCGCTGATGGTGCGTCTCGGATATGCCGACGGCCTGATCTGCGGCACTTTCGGTCGCCACGAAACGCACCGGGAATACGTGCAGAACGTGATCGGCACGCGCGACGGGCTCGACGGCTACTACGCGATGAACCTGCTGATCCTGCCGGGGCGGACAGTCTTCATCGGCGATACCTACGTCAATTACGATCCGACCGCCGAGCAGCTTGCCGACATGACCCTGATGGCGGCCGAGGAGATCCGCAATTTCGGCATCACGCCGAAGGTGGCGCTGCTCTCGCACTCGACCTTCGGCACGGGCGACACGCCGACGGCGCTGAAGATGCGCGAGGTGCTGGCGCAACTCGAGCGGCGTGCGCCGGAACTCGAGGTCGAAGGCGAGATGCACGGCGACGCGGCGCTCGACGAGCAGATTCGCCGGGCCGCGTTCCCCAATTCGCGCCTGAAGGGGCAGGCGAACCTCCTGATCATGCCGACGCTGGACGCAGCGAACATTTCGTTCAACCTGCTCAAGGTGGCGGCGGGGGATAACCTGACGGTCGGCCCCATCCTCCTCGGGGCGGCCAAGCCGGTGAATATCCTGACCCCGACGGCCACGGTGCGCCGGATCGTCAACATGACGGCGCTGACGGTGGTCGAGGCCGGCTGAGCGCTTCACGTGGCGGCTGTCGCTCGGGGGGTGGCGGCTTGTCTCGCTGGCGGTCCGCTGCCCTCTGAGGCTCGCTCGAAGCTCAAGCCGAGGCGAGGCCTGCGCAGCGACGGTGCTAATCTGTCGGCCCCGCGGCGGTATCGCCGACACGACCCTGTTCGTCAGGAGCAGCAAGACGCATGTTGGCACTGGTGCAGCGCGTGGCGTGTCGATCCGTGTTGATGGACGGCCGGACGATGGGCCGCATCGGCCGCGGGTTGCTGGTGCCGGCATGCGCGGGGCGCGGCGAGACCGATGCGCATCGCGCCGGCCGGGCCCTGAGCGCCCGCGGCGCGTGCCTTGCACTCGTGGCACATTACCAAGGGGAGAGCATCGACATGAATCCGGGCGACTTCAGCCGCGCGGCGGCAGCCGGGGCGGTGCTGCGCGTGGTCATCCTGCGGCAGTGGGAGGCGGGTGCCGGGGATCCCGCGCCGCTGTGGAACGTCTGGGCCTTCGTGGCCGACGAGGACGACCCCGAGATGGCGGTCGGTCACATGCTGGTGGGCGCCGACGAGGAGATGCTGTGGTTCGAGCGCATCGATGACGCCTACCGTCATGTGCGCGGCTGCGGCTACGCGCAGGGGATCCGCATCGAGGATCAGGTCGTCGACATCGAGGAGGGCGACGACGGGTGAGCGCCGGCGCGCGGGTCTGGACGCACGAACGACGAGGGCTCGTTTTCCAGTCGTTTGGCGGGTAGCGCGAGTTCTATTGCACGCTCGCGAATAAGCATTGCAGCTTTTGATCTTTAGGGCTTCCGGGGGCGGCGATAAGCTGGCGCGTTCTCACGCGTCGGTCCTTCTGCCATGTTGCTGCCCGAAATCTACGCCGCGCCCTTCGTCGGCCTCGTGCTGATCGTGTTGTTCGTCGCCTTCGTGCGCGAGTGGGTCAAGTCCGATGTGGCGGTGATGGCGGCGGTCGGTGTGCTGCTGGCCGCCGGCGTGCTCAAGTCGAAGGACGTGATCAGCGTGTTCAGCAACAGCGCGCCGATCACCATCGCCTGCCTGTTCATCATCAGCGGCGCCCTGTCGCGCACGGGTTGCGTGGACAAGCTCGGCGAGTGGCTGAGCGCCGCCGCAGGCGCGAGCGAGCGGCGTCTGCTGCTGGCCTTGATGGCCGCCTGCCTGCTGGTGTCCCCTTTCATCAACAACACGCCGGTCGTGATGGTGATGATCCCGGCGGTGATCGCGGTGGCAAGCCGGCATGGCATGGCGCCGTCGCGGCTGCTGATCCCGCTTTCTTACGCCACCATCCTCGGCGGGCTGGTGACCATGGTCGGCACCTCCACCAACATCCTCGTCGATGGCGTGGCGCGGGCGCAGGGGCTGGCGCCGTTCTCGATGTTCGAGATCAGCCTGCCAGCGATCATCATGGCCCTGGTCGGCACGGTGTTCATGCTCGCTCTGGCGCCGCGCCTGCTGCCGGTGCGCGAGACCCTGACGCAGCAGTTCGGCAGCGGCGAACGCTGGTTCATGACCGAGCTTTTCGTGCCCGAGGGCTCGCACCTCGCCGGCAAGACGCTGCGCGAAGCGCGCCTGAGCAACGGCACGATCAAGGTGCTGAACCTCGTGCGTGGCGAGAGCGAGTTCAATGAGCCCGATCCGGACCTCCAGCTCGCGGTCGGCGACCGCGTCGTGGTGCATAGCCACAGCGACGCGATGATGGAATTGCGCAGCACCGACCTCGTCGGCCTGCAGGCCCAGCTCGGCAGCGAGGGCCACGATCTCGAAACGCTGCGCCGCCGCGACGTGGTGACGGTGGAGGCGATCGTCGGCCAGACCTCGCGCTACGTTCTGCGCCCGATCCGCGACCTCGACCTGCTGGCGCGCTACGGCATCCACCTGGTGGCGGTGCATCGGCGCGATGCGTCGTTCTCGCAGATCGGTGACGACTTCCAGTTGCAGGGTGGCGACGTGCTGCTGGTCGAGGGCACTCCGACGCAGATCAAGCGCTTCTGCGACAACGGCGACCTGTTCGCAATCACCGAGGGCCGCCAGGTGGCGAACCGCCGCCACAAGGCGCCGATCGCACTGGCGACCATCGTCGGCGTGATGCTGCTGGCGGCGCTGGACGTGATGCCGATCGAAGGGCTGGCGCTGATCGGCGCGGTGGTGGTGATCGTCACCGGCTGCATCACCAGCGACGAGGCCTACAAGTCCATCGAGTGGCCCATCCTGACGCTGATCTTCGGCATGCTCGCGATCAGCGTCGCCATGCGCAACTCCGGCCTCGACCAGATGCTGGCCGTGCAGTTGGCGCACCTGGGGCAGGGCATGTCGCCGTGGATGATGCTGTCGCTGGTGATCCTGATCACGTCGGTCGCCACCGAGGCGCTCAGCAACAACGCCATCGCAGTGCTGTTCACCCCGGTGGCGATCGGCCTGGCGCAGCAGATGGGGGTCGATCCCCGTCCCTTCGTCGTGGGGGTGATGTTCGCCGCCAGTTGCAGCTTCGCCACCCCGATCGGTTACCAGACCAACACTCTGGTGTACAGCGCCGGCAATTACCGTTTCGCCGACTTCGCGCGGCTGGGCGTGCCGATGAACATCCTGACCTGGCTGCTGTGCAGCGCGCTGATTCCGCTGTTCTGGCCCTTCGTGCCCTGAGTTTCGCCAGGGCCTCGCTGGCAGATATGGCTTCCGGTTTCGTTAGCAGAAAACAGAATAACGAACGCGATTTTTATTATTTATTGATCGCAAGCCCGGGCTCTTAGACTCTGCTTCATTACGCAGACGAAAGAAGCCTCCCATGTTCCTCATTCACGACGTGTCGGGCCGCGAGCCGATCGGGAGGGCGCCATGAACGCCCCGGCCCGATCCTTCCGCGTGCTGCCGGGCTTCCGGCTCACCCTCGGCTACACGCTGGCCTACCTGTCGCTGATCGTGCTGGTGCCGCTGGCGGCGGTGTTCCTGAAGACATTCACGCTCACTTTCGACCAGTTCTGGGCGGTCGTCACCGCGCCGCGCGTGGTGGCGTCCTACAAGCTGTCCTTCGGCATGTCGCTGCTGGCGGCGGCAATCAACGCGGTGTTCGGGCTGATGCTGGCCTGGGCGCTGGTGCGCTACCGCTTTCCGGGCAAGAAGCTGATCGATGCGCTGGTCGACTTGCCGTTCGCGCTGCCCACCGCGGTGGCGGGCATCGCGCTGACCGCGCTGTATGCGAAGAACGGCTGGATCGGCCAGTTGCTCGAGCCGCTGGGCATCCAGGTGGCGTTCAAGCCGCTGGGCGTGCTGGTGGCGCTGGTGTTCATCGGCCTGCCTTTCGTGGTGCGCACGGTGCAGCCGATTCTGGAAGACCTCGACACCGAACTCGAAGAGGCAGCGGCCAGCCTCGGCGCGGTGCGCTGGCAGATCTTCCGCCACGTGATCCTGCCGGTGCTGCTGCCGGCGCTGCTCACCGGTTTCGCGCTGGCCTTCGCCCGCGCGGTGGGCGAATACGGTTCGGTGATCTTCATCGCCGGCAACATCCCGATGGTGTCGGAGATCACGCCGCTGATGATCATCACCAAGCTCGAGCAGTACGACTACACCGGGGCGACCGCGATCGCGGTGGTGATGCTGATGTTCTCGTTCACGCTGCTGCTCGTCATCAACGGCCTGCAGGCATGGACGGCGAAACGTACCGGGAGGAACCGCTGATGTCCGGCGCAGTGGCAATGCAGTGGAGCGGCGCCGGCGACAGCGCGGCCCGCTTCGAAACCAAGGCGGCGACGCGCGAGGCGCCGCTGGTCAAGTGGCTGATCATCGGCCTGTCGCTGAGCTTCTTCGCGGTGTTCCTGCTGATGCCGCTGGTGGCGGTGCTGGTCGAGGCGCTGAGGAAGGGCTGGGAGACCTACCTCACCGCGCTGCTGGACCCGGATGCGCTGTCGGCGGTGAAGCTGACGCTGATCGCGGCGGTGATCGCGGTGCCGCTGAACCTGGTGTTCGGCGTCGCCGCGGCGTGGGCGATCGCCAAGTTCGAGTTTCGCGGCAAGCACTTCCTGATCACGCTGATCGACCTGCCGTTCTCGGTGTCGCCGGTGATCGCCGGCCTGATCTACGTGCTGGTGTTCGGCGCGCAGGGCTGGCTGGGGCCGTGGCTGTACGAGCACGACATCAGGATCATCTTCGCGGTGCCCGGCATCGTGCTGGCTACCGTGTTCGTGACCTTCCCCTTCGTCGCCCGCGAACTGATTCCGCTGATGGAGGCGCAGGGCAAGGAGGAGGAAGAGGCTGCGGTGGTGCTCGGCGCCAACGGCTGGCAGACCTTCTGGCACGTGACCCTGCCCAACATCAAGTGGGGTCTGATGTACGGCGTGATCCTCACCAACGCGCGGGCGATGGGCGAGTTCGGCGCGGTGAGCGTGGTGTCGGGCCACATCCGCGGCGAGACCAACACGCTGCCGCTGCACGTGGAAATTCTCTACAACGAGTACCAGTTCGCGGCCGCCTTCGCGGTGGCCTCCCTGCTGGCGATGCTGGCTTTGGTCACGCTCGGCCTCAAGACCTGGGTGGAACACCGCGCCGCCGCGGCGCACAATGAAAATCAGGACGGCACATCATGAGCATCAGGGTCAGCAACATCGACAAGCGCTTTGGCGACTTCGTCGCGCTGGACAAGGTCACGCTCGATTTCCCCACCGGCGAGCTCGTCGCTCTGCTGGGGCCTTCGGGCTGCGGCAAGACCACGTTGCTGCGCATCATCGCCGGACTCGAATCGGCCGACGCCGGCCGCGTGCTGCTCGATGGCGAAGACGCCTCCGGCACCCATGTACGTGAGCGCCAGGTCGGTTTCGTGTTCCAGCACTACGCGCTGTTCCGCCACATGACGGTGTTCGACAACGTCGCCTTCGGCATGCGCATGAAACCGCGCGCCCAGCGTCCGTCGGAGAAGCAGATCCGCGCCAAGGTGCATGAACTGCTGAACCTGGTGCAGCTCGACTGGCTGGCGGACCGCTTTCCGGCGCAGTTGTCCGGCGGCCAGCGTCAGCGCATCGCGCTCGCGCGAGCGCTGGCGGTGGAGCCGCGCGTGCTGCTGCTCGACGAGCCTTTCGGCGCGCTCGACGCCAAGGTGCGCAAGGAGCTGCGGCGCTGGCTGCGCAAGCTGCACGACGAGCTGCACATCACCTCGATCTTCGTCACTCATGACCAGGAAGAGGCGCTGGAAGTGGCCGACCGTGTGGTGCTGATGAACCGCGGCCGGGTGGAGCAGGTGGGCGCGCCGGAGGAGGTCTATCGCCGGCCGGCGACGCCTTTCGTGTATGGCTTCCTCGGCTCGGTGAATCTCTTCCACGGCCGTGTCGATGGCGAGGCCGTGCGCGTCGGCGAGGACGTGCTGCCGCCGGATGTGCTGACGCACGAGGCGGGGACGTTCGATCACGGTGCCGAGGTGGTTGCCTTTGCACGGCCGCACGAGCTGGACATCGTCGTCGATGCGGGCGCGACGGCCGGCGTGGCGGCGCGGGTGAGCCGCATCCTGGCCTTCGGCGTCACCGCACGGGTGGAACTCGACGGCGTCAATGGCACCAACGGGCAGCATTTCGAGGTGGAACTGACGCGCGACCAGGTGGCCGCCCTGGGGCTGGCCGAAGGACAGGCGGTGCGGCTGGTGCCGTCGCGCCTGAAGGTGTTCGAGCGCGAGACGGCGGGGGCCGGAGCAGGAGCCGCAGCATGAATTTTCAGCAGTTGCGCATCATCCGCGAAACCGTGCGGCGGGGCTTCAACCTCACCGAGGTGGCGAACGCGTTGTTCACCTCGCAGTCGGGCGTGTCCAAGCACATCAAGGACCTCGAGGACGAGCTCGGCATCGAACTGTTCGTGCGCAAGGGCAAGCGCCTGCTCGGGCTCACCGAGCCGGGCAAGGAACTGGTGGTGATGGTCGAACGCATGCTGCTCGATGCCGGCAACATCAAGCGCCTGGCCGAGCAGTACAGCAATCGCGACGAGGGCACGCTGACGATCGCCACCACCCACACGCAGGCGCGCTACGCGCTGCCCAAGGTGGTCACCGAGTTCAAGCGCGCCTTTCCGAAGGTGTATCTGAAGCTGCACCAGGCGAGCCCGGAAGAGCTCGTGCAGATGCTGCTCGACGGCGAGGCGGACATCGGCATCGCCACCGAGGCGGTGGCCGACGTTCCCGAGCTGGCGTCTTTCCCCTACTACAGTTGGCATCACTCGGTGATCGTGCCGGCGGGTCATCCGCTGGAATCGATCGAGCCGCTGACGCTGGAAGCGATCGCGCGCTTCCCGGTCATCACCTACCACGAAGGCTTCACCGGGCGTGCGCGCATCGACCAGGCGTTCACGCAGGCGGGGCTGGTGCCCGACGTGGCGATGTCCGCCCTGGATGCCGACGTGATCAAGACCTACGTGGAACTGGGGCTCGGTGTCGGCATCCTCGCGTCGATGGCCTTCAACCCGGCGCGCGATGGTGCCTTGCGCTGCCTGGACAGCCGGCATCTGTTCCCCGAGAACGTCACCCGCATCGCTGTGCGCCGCGGGCATTATCTGCGCGGTTTCGCCTACCGCTTCATCGAGCTGTGCGCGCCGGAGTTGACGGAGGCGGCGGTGATGCACGCGCTGACGAAGCTGGTGGGGGAGGCAGCGGCCTGAACGCAGCGCAGGATCCGTCCCTCAGCGTTCGCATGGACCGCGTTGGCTGGCCGCTCGAAGGGGCGGGGCGGATCACTTGTATGTCACCCCCGGCGGGCTATATTGAAGCGCCGACTTTGCGCAAGACCGTGGTTGCGAGGGCGGTATCGGAATGACGATGTCGGCACACCCCGGAGACTGCGGCATGACCAACCTTACGCAGAACCTCATCCTGGCCGAGTATGCGGTCAAGTACGTCGAGACCGTCATGAGCAAGGGGCCAGGTGCTTTCAACCGTCCGGAATCGGTGATGCATCGGCTGTCGGCGGAGATCCGCTCCGCCCCTCCGCGCCCCCTGCACGGTCCCGACCTGCCGCCGCAGCAGGGGCTGTTCGGCACGATCGGCCGTTTTCTGGGGGATTCGGCATGGGTGGCGGCCCAGAAGGCGAGGACGCGGGAATACCAGGAATGGGTCGCGAAGCGGGATGACGCGTTGCGCGAAAAGACCGCCCAGATCGGCAAGGCGCGCGAGGATCAGGAGGCGAAGCTGCGCATCACGCTCAACCAGGGCGGAGACAGTGCCCTGAACGCCATCCTCTGCGCCAGTCTGGTGGAAAGGACCGGCCTGGGTAACTGCGGGGAACAGTCCTATGTCGCCTTCAAGTATCTGGTGACCAAAGGTGCGCCGGGGCTCGCCATCATGGACTGGGACTCGATGCTCAACCCCCCGAAGGGCGCCGACAAACTGACCGGCAATCACACCTTCGTGGTGATCGGCATGGATGCGACGGCGCCGGACCTCACTCACGGCTCCTTGCTCGTGCCGCCCGCTTGGGGCGAGAACGCGGTGGTATGCGATCCCTGGTACCACGAGTGGTTCAAGGCGGAGTCGGTCAATGACTGGCAGTCGCGAATGAAGCGGATCCTGAGCGAGACCCTCGGCCTCCCGGCGGGCGCGCTCGACAAGGCCAGGGCAAACGACGCGGGGACCGAGCAGACAAAGTACTACGCCCAGAACCTCCTCAAGACATGGCGCTTCAAGCGCCTGGCCTTCCTGCCGCATGGCAATCCGGATCTGACAAAGCTCGCGTGCATGATCGGCAACGAGCTGCCGACGCTGCATCAGAAGCGCGCGCCGCACTTTCGCGGCATGGCGCTGTAGCCGAAGGCTGGTCAGGGCGTGGCAGCACGACGGCCGATGGTGCCTCAGCGCGAGTTCGGGTGCCGGGTCCGCCGCAACATGGCACGCGATAGGTAAACCGTCAGTTTCGGCGCTTCAGTGCCGCCTTCTCCGCCGCCGGAAACAGATGTACCACCGAGCGCCGGTACTCGCTGTCCGCCAACGCCCACACGCGCACTTCCGCCGGCAACGGGCGGGCGAGGGCTTCGGCCATGTCGAGGCCGGACTCGGCCGCGTCGCGAACGGTTTCGCGCAGCCAGACGAGGTAGGCGCGCGTGTCGGCGAGCGCCCTGGCTTCCTCGCCGACGCTGCCGTGGCCGGGGATCCAATGTTTCGCAACGAGGGCGCCGAGGGTGTCGAGCGACGCCAGCCAGCGCGGTATGTCCGCATGCGGCGTCGTCGGCGCGCGGCCGTGGAACACCAGGTCGGACGCGAACACCGTGCCGCTCGCATGGTCGATCAGCACCAGGTCGGCGGCGGTGTGGCCGCCGAGCGCGACGAGTTCGATGTCGCGCCCGCCCACGGTGCGACGGCCCGGCGTCAGCCGCTGACCTGGTACGACCACCTCGGTGTCGCGCATCCAGTCGCCGACGAGGCGGTACATGTTGTCGTTGAAGGCGGCGCCTTCGGCCTCGATGCCGGCGATCGTTTCCGGCAGCGCGGCGAGCGTGTCCGGCGGGAAAGCCTGGTTGCCGAGGAAGTGGTCGGGGGGGTGGTGGGTGTTCAGTGTCAGCACCACCGGCAGCGGCGTCACCCGCGCGATGGCCGCGCGCAATTGTTCGCCGTAGCGCCGCGAGGGACCGGTGTCGACGACGATGACACCGGTGCTGCCGACGATGAAGCCGGTGTTGACGATGTTGCCGCCGTTGTCGCGCGAGAAGTCTTCGCGCCTGCCCACCAGCACGTAGACGCCGTCGGCCAGTTCGCGTGGCTGCAGCCGGTAGTCGAAGGCGCCTGCATCCGCCGCCGGTCGTGCCGCGTCGGCCGCGGCCCGGGCCGTTGAGGGCAGGGTCGCGGGAAGACTCGCGGCGAGCGCGCAGGCGAGGCTGCCGAGTGCGGCGCGGATGCACCTCATTGCGGCACCCGCGCGTCGATGAGGTTGCCATTGTTGTCGCGGCCGCTGATGTGCAAGGGTCCGGTGTTTGCCGCGCCCGGGTGGAGATCGACGGTGAACACCGGGTTCTCCGCCACCGGCTCGTGCGCGCGGATGCGCATCAGCGGCCTGCCGCCGGCATCGCGCACCGCCAGGTCCTCGATGTGGAAGGCCGGGATGCCGGCCGCCAGGCCGGTGTCCATCGGATGGATCACCCGCAGCCGCAGGCGGTCGCCGGGGCCGACGCCGGGCCACAGCCGCGCGCTCACCTCGTTCAGGTGCTGCAGCCATAGCGGCGACGCGGAGCCGACCGAGGGCAGGGTGCAGCCGCCGCCGCGCGTGCGCACCCACACGCCGCCCACATGCCACACGCCGTCGGCCGTGCGCGCCGCGGCGCGGATCGGCGACGACTGCTGCAGCTTGAGGCGGAATCCGAGCGTGGCGACCGCCTCGACCGGTTCGAAGCTCAGCACTTCGACGACGGGATTGAAGTCGGCGAACACGATCACCTCGCGCACGTCGGCAAGCGCGCTGGCATCCACGCTCACCGGCACGTTGAGCGGATCTTCCGCGTTGGGCGGCGCGGTCACCGCCACGCGCGCGTCGAAGCGGACCGTCGCGGCGGGGAAGAACTGTCGCCGCATATCCTCCCAGCGCGGCGAGTCGAGCGGGTCGACCTGGGGGTCTGCCGTCGGGTTGGACGGCGGACGCGACATCGCGCCCGTGGCCGCCGGGGCTGCTGCGGCGGGGGCCGCCAGGGCGGTGACGGTGATCAGCGCGACGAGGGCGCGCGCAGCGGGCGTTGGCATCGACTGCTTCATGGCCTGAGCGGGGAAGTTTGGGGGATCGGAGGGAACAGCAACGTGCATGCCAGCCCCCAATTGGGCCGGTAGCGGCTTGCGCGTGCGGCGTCGAGCGACTTTCCGCGCTGCTCGACTGCTCAATAAATCCTGCTGAAGGAGACGGTCGCATGCGCTCGTGGAGCAACTGGAGCAGCCGTTGTAGCAGCCGCTGTAGCAGCCTGATCCGCGCCAATGCTGCATCCGGCGATGTGGCATGGCGCTTGCGCAGGGAGTGCCGGGGCGGTGCACAGCGCCGCCTGTCGAACCGGCATCGCAGAAAACAACAGCCCCCATCCGCAATCCCGAGGAGGAAGACATGGATCGAAGCTCCTACCTGCCGCGCCGCCCGCGCGGCCTGTCGCTGATCGCCGCCGCCGTCATGCTGCTGGGCGCCGCCCAGGTGCACGCCAAGGCGGTGACCGACGACGACATCGTCAACGACGCCACCATCACCACCCAGGTGGTCACCAACGGCCTCGGCACCAAGGGCCAGCGCTTCAGCCCGCTGACGCAGGTCAATGTGCACACGGTGAAGGATCTCGTGCCGGTGTGGTCGTTCTCCTTCGGCGGCGAGAAGCAGCGCGGCCAGCAGTCGCAGCCGCTGGTGCATGACGGCAAGATGTTCGTCACCGCGTCCTACAGCCGCCTGTTCGCGCTCGACGCCAGGACCGGTCAGAAGCTGTGGAAATACGAGCACCGCCTGCCCGACGGCATCATGCCCTGCTGCGACGTGATCAACCGCGGCGCGGCCCTGTACGACGACCTGGTGATCTTCGGCACGCTGGATGCGCAACTCGTGGCACTGAACAAGGACACCGGCAAGGTGGTGTGGCGCGAGAAGATCGAGGACTACAAGGCGGGCTATTCCTTCTCCGCCGCGCCGCAGATCGTCAAGGGCATGGTCATCACCGGCAACTCCGGCAGCGAGTTCGGCATCCTGGGCCGTGTCGATGCGCGCGACGCGAAGACCGGCAAGCTGATCTGGAGCCGGCCGACGGTGGAAGGCCACATGGGCCACAAGTACGACGCCGAGGGCAAGCCGATCGACAACGGCATCACCGGCACGACCAACGCGACCTGGCCGGGGGACCTGTGGAAGACCGGCGGCGCCGCGCCGTGGCAGACCGCCAACTACGATCCCGAGACCAACCTGATCTACATCGGCACCGGCAACCCGGCGCCGTGGAACAGTTGGCTGCGGCCGGGCGACAACCTGTATTCGTCGTCGACGCTGGCGATCAACCCTGACACCGGCAAGATCGTGTGGCATTACCAGAGCACCCCGCACGATGGCTGGGATTTCGACGGCGTGAACGAGTTCGTGTCGTTCGACTACAAGGATCCGAAAACCGGCAAGCTGGTGAAGGCCGGCGGCAAGGCCGACCGCAACGGCTTCTTCTTCGTCAATGACCGCACCAATGGCAAGCTGCTGAACGCATTCCCCTTCGTCAATCGCATCGACTGGGCCAAGGGCATCGACCTGAAGACCGGCCGTCCGATCTACAACGACGACAAACGCCCCGGCAACCCCTTCGTCGAGAATGTGGGCGAGGACAAGAAGGGCAAGACGGTGTTCAACGCGCCGTCCTTCCTCGGCGGCAAGAACCAGATGCCGATGGCCTACAGCCCGAAATCCGGCCTGTTCTACGTGCCGGCCAACGAGTGGGGCATGGACATCTGGAACGAGCCGATCTCGTACAAGCGCGGTGCCGCCTACCTGGGCGCGGGCTTCACCAT
>SHNC01000118.1 GCA_004295105.1 Betaproteobacteria bacterium
TCAAATGACCAACTTCGCGACCCCCGAGCAGTTCGCCGCCGCCAACAAGGCCAACATCGAAACCCTGCTGACCCTGGCCAACTCGGCCTTCGCCAGCGCCGAGCGCCTGGCCGCCCTGAACCTGAACACCGCCCGTTCGGTGCTGGAAGACGGCGTCGCCAACACCAAGGCCCTGCTGGCCGCCAAGGACGTCAACGAGCTGCTGAACCTGCAAGCCTCGCTGGCCCAGCCGATCGTCGAGAAGGCCGTCGCCTACGCTCGTAGCGTCTACGAGATCACCTCGCAGAGCCAGGAAGAGCTGTCGAAGCTGTTCGAAGCCCAGATCGCCGAGCTGAACAAGGGCGTCGCCACCGCGCTGGACAAGGCTGCCAAGTCCGCCCCGGCTGGTTCCGATGTCGCCGTCGCCGCCGTCAAGTCGGCCATCGCCGCCGCCAACAGCGCCTATGACAGCATGAGCAAGGCTGCCAAGCAGGTCGCGGAGATCGCCGAAGCCAACGTGGCCGCCGCGACCAACGCCACCGTCAAGGCGGTCAGCGCTGCCAAGGCGCCGAAGAAGGCTGCGTAATCGGTCCCTGCCGATCGCTGCAAGAAAGCCCGCTCGATGAGCGGGCTTTTTTTCGTCCCTGCGTCCCGCAGGCGCCACGCCCTGCCGCCGCATTGCATCGACAGGCGCGCCGATCGAGGGTCACGGCTGTCCTGCCCCGAAGGGCGCGGAGGGACGTTCGCCTCGCCCGTGGGATTCGGTGTTCGCCGCCGCGACGGCTTCGTCGAGGAGCCAGTCATGCACGGTGGACACACGCGGATCGGACAGCGCGCCGGCCGAATAGACGAGGCAGTAGCGCTTGCCGGTGCGCACCGCCTGCCGGAACGGTGCCACCAGCCGGCCGCTGTCGAGTTCGTCGGTGATCAGCGTGCGGCGCGCGATCGCCACACCCATGCCTGCGATCGCGCACTGCATCGTGATGTGGTTGCGGTTGAACATGTAGCCGCGGCGCACCTCGACCTGCGGCGCGCCGATCGCCCGCAGATAGCCCTCCCATTCGGCATAGGGCGCGCTGCCGCGCCAGGCGGTCATATCGTGCAGCAGCGGGTAGTGGCACAGGTCATCGGGCACCGCCAGGGGCGGACGGCCTTGCAGCAGCAGCGGCGAGCACACCGGGAAGATCTCCTCATCGAGCAGCACGGTGCTCTGGAAGCCCGGGTAGGTGCCGTCGTTGAGGTCGATGGCGAGATCGAACTCGCCGTCGCGCAGGGAACGTGCGCTGTCCTCGGCCTCCACCTGCAGTTCGATCTGCGGGAACTGCCGCATCAGCTTGGGCAGCCGCGGCACCACCCAGGTGGCAAGGAAGGATGGCAGGGCACGCACACGCACCACGCCGCTGAGCGCGCCACCGCGCAGGCGGCCGATGGCCAGGTCCACCGCCGCATACGCGGGGTCGACCGCGGCCAGCAGGCGGTTACCCGCGTCGGTCAGTTCGATGCGGCGCGGCAGGCGGCGGAACAGGCGCTGCCCGAGCCAGTCCTCCAGCAGCTTGATCTGCTGGCTCACCGCACCGGTCGTGATGTGCAGCTCCTCGCCGGCACGGGTGAAGGAAAGATGGCGCGCGGCGGCGAGGAACACTCTCAGCCGGGCGTGGACCTGCGACGATGCGGCGGGATTCATGACCTGGCTACGCTCGATTCTGAATGAAGATCCGTCGGCAAAGCCGCGTTCGTTGCCAATGGTCGATGTGTGATGCAGCGGCGACGATCTCCACGGTCACATCCGACAGATTGGACCCGGAACCCTCGATGCCCATCTGCGTCCCCGGCTCTGTCGGTGAAACCGCATGAGTCGCTGTCGGCCAGCGGCGGCGTCCACCTGGCGACCATGGCGGCCTGAGCGGTTGCGACGGGCGCACGCGCGGTGGCGCGGGAAACTGCGCCGCCAGCCCCGTCAGGCCTCTCCGGACTCGGCCTCGGCCTCGACCGCCTCGCCGAACGGCTGGTTCGCGTAATGCTGCGGGAAGAGACGGCGCATCTCGGCTTCGATCCAGGCTTCCGCGCGCGAATTGATCTCCTCGACCTTGACGCCCTTGACGTCGATCACCGGCCCGATGCTGACAACGATCTCCCCCGGCCACTTCAGGAAGGCATTGCGCCGCCAGAACTCGCCCGCGTTGTGCGCCACCGGCACCACCGGCACGCCGGCGCGCTTGGCGAGGAAGGCCCCGCCCGGCTTGTAGCGCCGCGTCGCCCCGGGCGCCACGCGCGTCCCTTCCGGGAACACGACCACCCACATGCCCTCCTTCAGGCGTGCGCGTCCCTGCTCGATGACCTGCGCCAGCGCGTCCTTGCCGGCGGAGCGGTCGATCGCGATACCGGGGATCTGCGCCAGTGCCCAGCCGAAGAAGGGCACGCGCAGCAGTTCGCGCTTGAGCACGTAGCACAGCGGCGGAAAGATCTGCTGCAGCGCGATCGTCTCCCACGCCGACTGGTGCTTGGACAGCACCACCGCCGGCCCCGCCGGCATGTTGTCAGCGCCGATGACGCGGTAGCGGATGCCCAGCACATGGCGGATCACCCACATCATGATCGGCACCCAGGAAGTGATGATGCGGTGCCGCGTCATCGGCGGCAGCCAGAAGATCAGCATCGCCACCAGCGCGTAAGGCACGGTGATGAGCGCCAGGATGATGGCGAACAGAACGGAACGGATCAGGTGCACGGCAGCGTGCTCCGCAGAAGAAACGGGAAGGGTAGCCGCGCCGCCGGCTCAGGCGGTGAGATCGGCGACCAGCGCGGCGAGGTCGTCATAGACGAGCGTGCCCTCGGGCAGGTTCGGGTCGTCGCGCGTCTTCATGCCCTTGCCGGTCAGCACCAGGTAGGGCGTGCAGCCCATTGCGACGCCGGCCTGCAGATCGCGCAGGCTGTCGCCGACGCAGGGCACGCCCGCCAGGTCGACGTTGAAGCGTTCGGCGATCTGCCGCAACAGGCCCGGCTTGGGCTTGCGGCAGTCGCAGGTGGAATCGGCCGCATGCGGGCAGAAGAAGATGGCGTCGAGCCGGCCGCCGACCTGGGCGATGCTCTTCACCATCTTCTCGTTGATCGCGTTGAGCGTGTCCATGCCGAACAGGCCGCGGCCCACGCCTGACTGGTTCGACGCCACGACCACCCGCCAGCCCCACTGGTTCAGTCGCGCGATGGCCTCGAGCGAGCCGGGAATCGGCTTCCACTCATCCGGCGACTTGATGAACTGCTCCGAATCGACGTTGATCACGCCGTCGCGGTCGAGAATGATGAGCTTCTTCGTCGGCATGGTCCTCCCCCGCTGCGATCGCGCTGTCGCTCAGGCCGACAGGCGCGAGATGTCGGCCACCTGGTTCATCAGGCCCGCCAGTTGCGACAGCAGCGCGAGGCGGTTCTGGCGCGTCAGCGGTTCCTCGGCCATCACCATGACGTCCTCGAAGAACTGGTCCACCGCCGCGCGCAGGCCGGCCAGTACGCGCAGGGCATCGGTGTAGTCCTCGTTGGCGACATGCGAGCGCACCAGCGGCGCGACCTCGACCACCTGATGGAACAGTGCCTTCTCGGCGGCCTCCTGCAGCAGCGCGATGTCGGGCTCGCCCGGCGCGCCGTCGGCCTTCTTCAGGATGTTGACGATGCGCTTGTTGGCGGCGGCCAGCGCCTCGGCCTCGGGCAGCGCGCGGAAGGCCTCCACCGCGGCGAGCTTGGCCGGCACCAGATCGATGCGCGCCGGCTTGAGCGCCAGCACCGCGTCGATCACCGCGCCATCGCGCCCGGTCTCCCGCAGCAGGTTCTTCAGGCGCTCGAAGATGAAGTCCTGCAACTGTGCAGCGAAACCTTCGGCCGTCAGCACGCCCGGCTTGAAGCCGGCGGCCGCCTGCTCGATCAGCCTGGGCAGTTCCAGCGGCAGTGGCGTCTCCATCAGGATGCGCAGCACACCGAGCGCCGCACGACGCAGCGCGAACGGGTCCTTGTCGCCGGTCGGCACCATGCCGATACCGAAAAAGCCGACCAGCGCGTCGAGCTTGTCGGCCAGCGCCACTGCCGCGGCGACGTTGCCCGCCGGCAGCGCATCGCCGGCGAAGCGCGGCTGATAGTGGGCCTGGATGGCGTCGGCCACCACCTGCCCTTCACCGTCGGCGAGCGCGTAGTAGCGGCCCATGATGCCCTGCAGTTCGGGGAACTCGCCCACCATGTCGGTGACCAGATCCGCCTTCGCCAGGCGCGCGGCGCGCTTCGCCGCGGCGACGTCGCCATGCAGTTGCGCGGCGATCGCGCCGGCCAGCGCCTCGAGGCGCTCGACGCGCTCGAGCTGGCTGCCGAGCTTGTTGTGGTAGACCACCGGCGCCAGGCGCGGCAGGCGCGCCTCCAGCTTCTGCTTCTTGTCCTGCTCGAAGAAGAAGCGCGCGTCCGACAGCCGCGGCCGCACCACGCGGGCATTGCCGGCGACGATGTTGGACGGATCGACGAGCCGCATGTTCGACACGATCAGGAAGCGGTTCAGCAGCCTTCCGGCAGCATCGAACAGCGGAAAATACTTCTGGTTGGCGCGCATCGTCAGGATCAGGCATTCCTGCGGCACGGCGAGGAACTCGGCCTCGAACTCGCCCACATACACCGTAGGGTGCTCGACCAGCGCGGCGACCTCGTCCAGCAGATCGGCGTATTCACCCAGGATCGCGCCCTGGCGCGCCGCCTCGGCGAGCAACTGACGCTCGATGTCGTCCCGGCGCTCGGCGAAGGAGGCGATCACCTTGCCTTCCGCTCTCAGAGTTTCCTCGTAGGCGTCGGCGGTGGCGATATCGATGTCGCCACGGCTCATGAAGCGGTGGCCACGCGTCGTGCGGCCGGAATCGAGATCCAGCACACGGCCCGGCACCACCTCGGCGCCGTGCAGCAGGGTGAGCTTGTGCACCGGACGGACGAAGGTCGCGTCGCCGTCGCCCCAGCGCATGACCTTCGGGATCGGCAGCGCCTTCACCGCATCGTGCACGATGCCCGCGAGCACGTCAGCGAGCTTGGCGCCTGGCACCACCGCCGCGTGGAACAGCGCTTCGGCCTTGCCGTCCATGCGACGCTCCAGGGCAGCGACCGCATCGGCCGGAATGCCCTTGGCCTCCATCTTCTTCAGCAGCGCAGGCGTCGGTTTGCCGTCGGCGTCCAGCGCGACGGCGACCGGCATCAGCTTCTCGGTGACCTCCTTCGCCGCCCCCTCGGCGGCGACGCGCGCCACCGACACTGCCAGCCGGCGCGGGCTGGCGAAGGCGCGCAAGGCCGCGTCGGCGGGTGCCAGACCGCGGGCCTTGAGGCCGTCGGCGATCTTGGTGGCAAAGGTCTCGCCCAGCCGGGGCAGCGCCCTGGGCGGCAGTTCTTCGGTGAGCAGTTCGACGAGCAGGGTCGCAGTGTGAGTCGCGCCGGTCATCACGCGGCCTCCTTGGTGGCATTCAGCATCGGGAAGCCGAGGGCCTCGCGGGATTCGTAATAGGCCTGAGCCACGGCGCGGGAAAGGTTGCGGATGCGGCCGATGTAGGCGGCACGCTCGGTCACCGAGATCGCACCGCGGGCGTCGAGCAGGTTGAAGGTGTGCGCTGCCTTGAGCACCATCTCGTAGGCCGGCAACGGCAGGCCGACGTCCATCACGCGCCTGGCTTCGGACTCATAGCTGGCGAACAGCGAGAACAGGAAATCGACGTTGGAGTGCTCGAAATTGAAGGTCGACTGCTCGACCTCGTTCTGGTGGTAGACGTCGCCGTAGGTGACTGCGCGTCCGTCCGGACCGACGGACCACACCAGGTCATAGACGTTCTCCACCCCTTGCAGGTACATCGCCAGGCGCTCGATGCCATAGGTGATCTCGCCCAGCACCGGCTTGCAGTCCAAGCCCCCGACCTGCTGGAAATAGGTGAACTGGGTCACCTCCATGCCATCCAGCCAGATTTCCCAGCCCAGGCCCCAGGCGCCGAGCGTGGGGTTCTCCCAGTCGTCCTCGACGAAGCGGATGTCGTGCGCATTGGGGTCGATGCCGAGCGCGCGCAGCGAGTCGAGATACAGCTCCTGGAAGTTCAGCGGCGAGGGCTTCAGCACCACCTGGAACTGGTAGTAGTGCTGCAGGCGGTTGGGGTTCTCGCCGTAGCGGCCGTCCTTGGGGCGGCGCGAAGGCTGCACGTAGGCGGCGTTCCAGGGCTCGGGGCCGATCGCGCGCAGGAAGGTCGCGGTGTGGCTGGTGCCGGCGCCGACTTCGAGGTCGTAGGGCTGCAGCAGTACGCAGCCACGCTCGCCCCAGAAGTGCTGGAGCGTCAGGATGACTTGCTGGAAGGTGGGCTTCGAGTGGGCTGAGGTGTGGGCCATGGTGTCCGGCGGCGTTGCCGCGCTGCGAACGCAAAGAGCCCGATTTTACTGGCAATTGCCGCCTCGCGTATGCACGACGGTCCGATCTGCAGGGGAAATGCGCGGATGTCGTCCGGGACAAGTGATGCAGCAGGTCTGGCTGCGGGTGGGCAGAGGTGCGGGAAATCCGGTCAGGCGGGGCGGGGGATGCGCTCCGCGTCCTGCGCGACTCGCCCTCGCTGCGCTCGGTGCTCGGACAGTGCTCGTCCGCTCCACGCATCCCCCGCCGCCTGAACTTCCGTGTTGCATATTGCGGACGCCGACTGCAAACGCGCTTACAGCAGCCCCATCTCCAGCCGCGCGCCCTCGCTCATCATCTCGCGGCTCCACGGCGGGTCCCACACCAGTTTCACGTCGACCTCTTCCACGCCCGGGATGGCTTCGAGCTTCTGCTTCGCCTCCTCGGCGATCATCATGCCCATGCCGCAGCCGGGGGCGGTGAGCGTCATGCGCACATCGATGCGGAAGCGCCCGCCCGGCAAGCGGCTCAGCTCACAGCCATACACCAGGCCGAGATCGACGATGTCGATCGGGATCTCCGGGTCGTAGCAGGTGGCGAGCTGGTTCCATGCCGCCGCTTCGACCGCCTCCGGGCTGAAACTGCCGTCTTCCGCCTGGGTGGCCATCGCCGCCGACGCTTCGGCCTCCAGCCCGAGGGCATCGGCCTCGCTGCCGGGAATGCGGTACAGGCTGCCATTGACCATCACGGTGAAGCTGCCGCCCAGGCGCTGGGTGACCTGGGCGTAGTCGCCCGCCTCCAGCGTCACCGCCGTGCCCCAGGGCACCAGCACCGCCGGGCAGTCGCGTGTCAGCCGCACTTCCAGTATTTCACCCATCGGCTTGTTCATCTTCGGCCCCTTCCTCGCCCGCTTTCTCATTCCGTCCGCGCCGTGTCGCGGGCGCCGATCAGTGCGTTGTGCAGCGTATGCCAGGCCAGCGTCGCGCACTTCACTCGCGCCGGGAACTCGCGCACGCCGGCGAGCACCTCGAGCTTGCCGAAATCGCGCCCCTCCGGCGGCGCGTCGGTGAGCAGGGCGTGGAAGTCGCGGAACAGCGCCTCGACCTCGTCCACCGGCCGGCCCTTCACCGCCTCGGTCATCAACGACGCCGATGCAGTCGAGATGGCGCAGCCGTGGCCGACGAAGCTGACGTCCTGCACCACGCCGTCGGCCAGCTTCAGGTACACGGTGAGCTGGTCGCCGCACAGCGGGTTGTGACCGTCGGCGACGTGGTCGGCGTCGTCCATGGCGTGGAAGTTTCGCGGCTGACGGTTGTGATCGAAGATCACCTCCTGGTACAGCTCGCGCAAGTCGCCGAAGCCGTCGTTGCCGCTCATGGCCGCCCTCCGAACATGTCCTGCGCCTTGCGGATGCCGGCGACCAGCGCGTCGACGTCCTCGTCGTTGTTGTACAGCGCGAAGGAGGCGCGCGCGGTGCCGGCGATGCCGTAGCGCGTCATCACCGGCATGGCGCAGTGATGGCCGGCGCGAATGGCGACGCCGTCCGCATCGAGGATGGTGCCGAGGTCGTGCGGATGGATGCCGTCGACGACCAGCGACAGCACGCCGGCCTTGTGCGCCGCGTTGCCGATGATGCGCACGCCGGGCAGTGCCTGCACCGCCGCGGTGGCCTTTTCCAGCAGCGCGTGTTCGTGCGCGCCGATGCGCTCCAGGCCGACCTCGAGCACGTAATCGATCGCGGTCGCGAGCACGATCGCACCGGCAATGTTGGGCGTGCCGGCCTCGAAGCGCTGCGGCGCGGGCGCGAACGTGGAGTATTCGAAGCTCACCGTCTCGATCATCGAGCCGCCGCCCTGCCAGGGCGGCATCACCGACAGCAGCTCCTGACGCGCATACAGCACGCCGATGCCGGTCGGGCCGTACAGCTTGTGGCCGGAAAAGGCGTAGAAGTCGCAACCCAGTGCGCGCACGTCCACCGGCATGTGCGCCACCGCCTGCGCGCCGTCGACCAGCACCCGTGCGCCCACCGCATGGGCGCGGCGAATCAAAGGCGCCAGTGGATTGACCGTGCCGAGCGCATTCGACACCTGCGTGATCGCCACGAGGCGCGTGCGCGGGCCGAGCAGCTCGTCGAACGCCTCCAGCTCCAGTTCGCCGGCGTCGGTGATCGGCACCACCTTCAGCACCGCGCCGGTCTGCTCGCAGACGAACTGCCAGGGCACGATGTTGGAGTGGTGCTCCATGCCGGTGAGCAGGACCTCGTCGCCCGGCTGCAGCGTGTTGCGCGCCCAGCTCTGCGCCACCAGGTTGATCGACTCGGTGGTGCCGCGGGTGAACACGATCTCCTCCACCCGCCCCGCATTCAGGAAGCTGCGCACGCGTTCGCGTGCGCCTTCGTACAGATCGGTCGCACGCTCCGACAGCCAGTGCACGCCACGGTGGATGTTGGCGTTCGACTCGCGATAGAAACGCCGCTCGGCCTCGATCACCGCCTCGGGCTTCTGCGTCGTGGCAGCGTTGTCGAGGTAGGCGAGGCGCTTGCCGCGCACCGCGCGCGACAGGATGGGGAAGTCGGCCGCGCGCGCGGACAGGTCCGGCGTGTCGACCCTGCCTGGCGCGGCATCGACCGCGATTTCGCTCATGTTCATCACAGCGCCTCCATCAGTTCGCCGCCCGGCAGCCGCGCCCGGATCGCCGCCTGGGCGCGGCGCTTGAGCGGCGCGAGGCCGATGCGCGCCAGCACTTCGGCGGCGAAAGCATAGGTCAGCAGGTTACGTGCGTGGGTCTCGTCCAGGCCGCGGGTGCGCAGGTAGAAGAGGCTGTCCTCGTCGATCTGACCCACGGTGGCGCCATGCGCGCACTTCACGTCGTCGGCGTAGATCTCGAGTTCCGGCCGTGCGTCGGCCTCGGCCTGTGCCGACAGCAGCAGGTTGTCCGCACGCTGCATCGCGTCGGTGCGCACCGCGCCGGGCGCCACCAGGATACGGCCGGCGAACACGCCGCGCCCGGCGCCATCGAGCACGCCGCGGTAGAACTCGCGGCTGGTGCCGCGCGGCTGCGCGTGGTCGATGCGGGTGTGGTGGTCGACATGGCGCCGGCCATCGACATGGAACAGGCCGTTCAGCAGCGCCTCGCAGCCCTCGCCCTCGAAGCGGGTGGCAATGTCGTTGCGCGCCAGTTGCGCACCGAAGGACAGCGAATGCGACGCGAACACCGAGCCGCGTGCCTGCACCGCGTCGATCGCTGCCAGATGCACCGTGTTCCGGCCTTCCTCCTGCAGCTTCAGGTGAGTGATGCGCGCGTCGTGGCCGGCGGCGATGCGGGTGACGGCGTTGGACAGCGCGCCTGCGGACGCGGCACTGCCTGCCGCCGCCGGCTCGGCACCGACGTAATGTTCGACGATGGTGGCCTCGGCATTGGCCTCGGCAATGACGAGGTTGCGTACCAGGCTCGCGTCTTCGCGCACGCCGCCGATGAAGACCAGATGCAGCGGCGCCTCCAGCGTCACGCCGCGCGCCAGACGCACGAATGCGCCGTCGGCCGCCAGCGCGGCATTCAGCGCCGCCGGGCTGGCGCCGTCGTCGGCCGTGCCGAAGTGGCCCTCGACCCATTCCGGCCGCGTCGCCAGCACATCGGCCAGCGCGCGGATCTGCGCCCCCGCCGGCAGCGCGCCGATGTCGGACAGTGCCGGTGCATGGCGGCCATCGACGAACACCAGCCAGTGCCCGCCCGCTGCGCCATCGTCGTCGCGACGCAGGCCCTGCACCACCGCCGCCGCTGTCAGCGGCGCGGCGGCGGCCGCAAAGGAACGCTCCTCGAGCAGCGTCAGCGAGGTGTGGCGCCAGTTCTCCAGCCGGTTGCTGGGCCAGCCCTCGTCGGCGAAGCGCATGATGGCTTCCTCGCGCAACGCGTCCAGCCACGGCACACCGGCGCCGGGCAGCGTATCGCGGCCGGCGTTGTAGCGTTGCAGCCAGTGCTCCAGCGTGCTCATGATGCCGCTCCCCGCGCCGCCTGCGCCCCTTGAAGATCCTCGATCCAGCCGTAGCCCCGCGCCTCCAGCTCTTGCGCCAGCTCGCGCCCGCCGGAGCGTGCGATGCGGCCGCGCGACAGCACATGGACCTGATCGGGCACGATGTAGTCGAGCAGGCGCTGGTAATGGGTGATCACGATCATCGAGCGCTCGGGCGAGCGCAACCGGTTCACGCCGTCGGCCACCGTGCGCAGCGCGTCGATGTCGAGGCCGGAGTCGGTCTCGTCGAGGATGGCCAGGCGCGGCTCCAGCAGCGCCATCTGCAGCACCTCGTTGCGCTTCTTCTCGCCGCCGGAAAAGCCTTCGTTCACCGAGCGGTAGAGGAACTCCTCGCTCATGCCCACCGCCTTCATCTCGGCCTTCACCCGCTTGAGGAAATCCATCGCGTCGTATTCCGGCTCACCGCGGTGGCGCCGCACCGCATTCACCGCCGCCTTCAGGAAATAGGCGTTGGACACGCCGGGAATCTCCACCGGGTACTGGAAGGCGAGGAACAGCCCGGCGCGCGCGCGCTCCTCGGTGGGCATGGCGAGCAGATCGACGCCGTCCCAGCTCACGCTGCCGTCCTCGACGGTGAAACTGTCGCGGCCGGCCAGCACCTGCGCCAGCGTGCTCTTGCCCGAGCCGTTGGGCCCCATGATGGCGTGCACCTCGCCGGTGCCGACGTGAAGATCGAGGCCGCGCAGGATGGGCTTGCCATCGACCGAGGCGTGAAGATTGCAGATATCGAGCATGACGTTCTCCCTGTCCTGTTTGCCTTGAGCCACTTCAGCCGACGCTGCCTTCCAGGCTCACGCCCAGCAGCTTCTGCGCCTCCACCGCGAACTCCATCGGCAGTTCCTTGAACACTTCCTTGCAGAAGCCGCTGACGATCATCGACACCGCATCCTCGGCGGTGAGGCCGCGCTGCATCGCATAGAACAACTGGTCCTCGCCGATGCGCGAGGTGGTCGCTTCGTGCTCAACGCGCGCCGACGGGTGGCGCACCTCGATCGTCGGGAAGGTGTGCGCCGCGCAACGCTCGCCGATCAGCAGCGAATCGCACTGCGTGTAGTTGCGCGCCCCCACCGCCTTCGGCGTGACCCGCACGAGGCCGCGGAAGGTGTTGCTGCCATGGCCGGCCGAAATACCCTTGGAGAGGATGGTGCTCTTCGTGTTGCGCCCGATGTGCGTCATCTTGGAGCCGGTGTCGGCCTGCTGGCGGTGGTTGGTGAGCGCCACCGAATAGAACTCGCCCACCGAATCGTCGCCGCGCAGCAGCACGCTGGGGTATTTCCAGGTGATCGCCGAGCCGGTCTCGACCTGGGTCCACGAGATGTGCGAACGTGCGCCGCGACAGTCGCCGCGCTTGGTGACGAAGTTGTAGATGCCGCCCTTGCCGTCCTTGTCGCCCGGGTACCAGTTCTGCACCGTCGAATACTTGATGTGCGCGCCTTCGAGCGCGACCAGCTCGACCACCGCGGCATGCAACTGGTTCTCGTCGCGCATCGGCGCGGTACAGCCCTCGAGGTAGCTCACGGTGGCGCCCTCGTCGGCGATGATCAGCGTGCGTTCGAACTGCCCGGTGTCGCGCGCGTTGATGCGGAAATAGGTGGAAAGCTCCATCGGACAGCGCACACCCTTGGGGATGTAGACGAAGGAGCCGTCCGAGAACACCGCCGAGTTCAGCGCCGCATAGAAGTTGTCGCCCTGCGGCACCACCGTGCCGAGGTACTGGCGCACCAGCTCGGGATGCTCCTTCACCGCCTCGGAGAAGGAACAGAAGATGATGCCGTGCTCGCCCAACTGCTTCTTGAAGGTGGTCGCCACCGACACCGAGTCGAACACCGCATCCACCGCCACGCCCGCCAGCCGCGCGCGCTCGTGCAGCGGCACGCCCAGCTTTTCGTAGGTGCGCAGCAGTTCGGGATCGACCTCGTCCAGGCTCTTGGGCGCGTCGGCCTTACGCTTCGGCGCCGAGTAATAGACGATGTCCTGATAGTCGATCGGCGCAAAGCTGACCTGCGCCCAGCTCGGCGGCGTCATCGTCAGCCAGCGGCGGTAAGCCTCAAGCCGCCAATCCAGCAGCCAGTCGGGCTCGCCCTTCTTCTCCGAGATGCGGCGGATGACGTCTTCCGACAGGCCCTTGGGCAGGGCGTCGGCTTCGAGCGCGGTGACGAAGCCTGCCGGGTACTCGCGTTCGAGAAAGGCTTCGATCGGTTTGGTCGGGGCATTCATCGTGCTGACTCCTGGTCGGGCGCAATGCGCCCCTTGATGGATTGGGGGCCGGTCATCGGGCGCGCATCGCTGCCCGCCACCATCGGCAGCGGGCTCACCATGTCGGCGAGGCTGACGTCCTCGAGCGCGCGCCGCACCACGCCGTTGATGCGCTGCCAGTTGGCGCGGACGCGGCAACCGCTCTCGAAGTCGCACAACCCCGAACTGGCGCTGCACTCGGTGAGGCCGAAGGGCTGTTCCTCGAGCGCATCGACGATCTGGGCGACGCTGATCTGCACCGCTGGCCGCGACAGCGCGTAGCCGCCATGCAGGCCGCGTACACTTCGAACGAGGTCGTGGCGACCGAGCGACTTCAGCACCTTGCTGACGGTCGGCGCGCCCAGCCCGAGCGTGCCGGCGAGGTCGCTGGCGCTGAACAGGCGGTCTGGGAAGTTCGCCATGTGCGTCAGCACCAGGGTGCCGTAATCGGTGAGCTTGCTGATGCGCAGCATGATCAGGCCATCGCCCGCGGGAGCATGCAGCCGCTCACACTCGGCAGGCAGGCGAGCGGCACGCCGATCGACGAGGGGTCGTCCTCGGCATCGTCGGTGTCGGCCGTGCGTTCGCCGTCGAAGTCGGCGGCGTCGCGCACCGCGACGTCCAGCCCGAAGTAGCGGGCTGAGGTTTCGAGCAAGCGCCGGATCGTGTCGGGCTCCATGGCGGTCTCCTGCAAGGTGCTTCAGTTGGCTTGGGATAAACGGTACTCTTTTAGTACTATTTAAGTCAACCCAACGCGCAAATGGGTCGTGCAGCTCGATTGCGTGCGGGCGTCAGCGGGGTAAGGATCGAGCAGCGGCAACGGATGGGGCTGGTCGCGGTCAAGCCCGCTCCGACAGCAGACCTGCCGGCCGCCCGTCAGCCGCCGCGACGCCGCTGCAGCAGCAGAACCACCGCCAGCGCGAGCGCCGCGATCCCCAGCGCCGGCCGGTCGCCCCAGCGCGCGTAAGGCGTCATGCCCTGGTAACCGCGCACCTCGGCGCGCAGCACGCCGCGCTCGAACTCCGGCAGCACGGCAGCGACGCTGCCATCGGGCTGCACCACCGCGGTCATGCCGGTGTTGGTGGCACGCAGCATCGGCCGGCCCGTTTCCAACGCGCGCACGCGGGCGATCTGCAGATGCTGCGGCTGGGCCAGCGAATCGCCGTACCAGGCGAGGTTGGAGAGATTGAGCAACAACGTGGCCTGCGGCAGGGCGCGGATGAGCTCGGCACCGAACAGGTCCTCGTAACAGATGTTGAGGGCGATGCGCTGGCCGCCCAGCGCCATCGGCGGCTGGTCGGGCGCACCGCGCGTCTGGTCCGACATCGGGATGTCGACCAGGCGGTAGAACCAGCCGAACAGCGGCGGCGAGTATTCGCCGAAGGGCACCAGATGCTGCTTGGCATAGGTCTGCATCGGCCCCTCGCCCAGACTGATCGCCGCATTGTAGATGCGCTGCTCATCGCTCCCGCCCGGCCCGGCCGCGACCGGCTCGCTGCGGAAAACGCCCAGCACCAGGTCGCCACCCTGCTCGCGCACGAAGCCGCGCAGCAGGTCGAGGTAGCCTTCGGGCAGCCGCTCCATCAGCGTCGGCAGCGTCGTCTCGGGCAGCACCACCAGTCGTGCGGAAGTGTCGCGCACCAGTTCGGCATTGCCACGCAGCACGTCAACGAAGTGCTCGGGGCTCCACTTCAGCGACTGCTCGAAGTTGGTCTGGATCAGCGCCACCGACAGCGGCGCGCCCGCCGGTGCGGTCCACGCCAGCGCGCGCAGGCCTGCACCGCCGCCCAGCAGCAGCACGAACAGCGCGACCGCCGGCAAAGCCTCGCGCACGCGACGCCACGGCGCCAGGGCCAGCGCTGCGGCGAGAAAGGCCACCAGGCCGCCGACGCCATACACGCCGACCAGCGGCAGATAGCCCGCCAGCGGACTGGGCGGCGTCTGCGTATAGCCGATGGCGAGCCACGGAAAGCCGGTGAACAGCACGCCACGCAGCCATTCCGCGAGCAACCACAGCGCGCCGAACAGCGCCGCCCGTGTCAGCGCGCCGCCTGCGCGCAGGCGCACGAACAGCGCACCGGCGAGAGCGGGGTACAGGGCCAGATAGGCACAGAACAATGCGATGGCCAGCGCCGCCAGCGGCATCGGCATGCCGCCGTAGCGGTTGAGCGCCACATACAGCCAGGACACGCCGGCGGCGAACGCACCGAAGCCCCAGGCGAGGCCGAGCAGGAAGCCATCGCGAACACGCCCGGCGCGTTGCAGTTGCCAGGCCAGCAGGCCCAGCGCCGGCAGCGCCAGTGCGAACAGGCCGAAGGGCGCGAACGCGAACACCGACACGCCGCCCGCGAGCAGCGCCAGCCACGGGGAAAGCATCGTCAGCCGCCAGTGGTGTCGGCCGGCGGCAAGGGTTCGACCACCAGGGAATGGATGCGGCGGCTGTCGGCGCGCAGCACGCGCACGCGCATGCTCTCGATGTCCACCGCCTCGCCGCGCTGCGGCACGCGGCCGAAATGCTGGATGATGTAGCCGCCGACGGTGTCGACATCCTCGTTCTGAAGGCGCGTGGCGAATGCCTCGTTGAAGGCCGCCAGTTCGGTCGTGCCCTTCACGCGGTAGCGGCCGCCCTGCAGCAGGCGGATGCTGTCGTCCTGATCGGCGCCGTCGTATTCGTCCTCGATGTCGCCGACGATCTGCTCCAGCACGTCCTCGATCGTCACCAGCCCGGCCACACCGCCGTACTCATCGACGACGATGGCCATGTGGTTGCGGCTGACGCGGAATTCGCGCAACAGCACGTTGAGGCGCTTGGTCTCGGGGATGAACACCGCGGGGCGCAGCATCTCGCGCAGGTCGAAGGGGCGGCCCAGGAAGTGCGGCAGCAGATCCTTGGCGAGGAAGATGCCGAGCACGTCGTCCTTGCCCTCGCCCACCACCGGAAAGCGCGAGTGGCCGGTGTCGATGACGAAATGGGAAATCGTGTCGATCGAGTCGTCGATGCGCACCACGTCCATCTGCGCGCGCGTCACCATCACGTCGCGCACCTGCATGTCGGACACCTGCAGCGCGCCCTCGATGATGGACAGCGCATCGGTGTCGATCAGGTTGCGCTCGCACGCCGAATGCATCAGCGCGAGCAGATCTTCACGGTCTGCCGGCTCGCCGGAAATCATCGACGACAGCCGGTCGAACAGGGACGGTTTGCTTGTAGGGGAAGGTTCCATCGGGTGGTATCGGGGCGCGCCGCCGTCAGCACGCGCGCAAGTCTTCAGGCATAAGGATCAGCATAGCCCAGCCGGCGCAGGATCTGTGTCTCGAGGGCTTCCATGCGCTCGGCCTCAGCGTCCGCGAGATGATCGTAACCCTGCAGGTGCAGCATTCCATGCACGACGAGGTGGGCGAAGTGCGCCTCCAGCGTCTTGCCCCGCTCCGCCGCCTCGCGCACCACCACCGGCACGCACAGCACCAGGTCGCCGGTGAGCGGCGCGCCGGTTTCCGCCGCCGCCAGCATCTCGCCCTCGCCGTAGCTGAAGGTGAGCACGTTGGTGGCGTAGTCCTTGCCGCGGAATTCGCGATTCAGCCTCTGGCCTTCCTCCTCGCCGACGAAGCGCACGGTGACTTCCGCATCGCCCTGCAGCGCAGCCTGCGCCCAGCGCCGGATGTGGTTCTTCTTCGGCGCATTGGCCTTGTCGTCGCCTTCCACCGCACGCTGCACCGACAGCGTCAGCACCGGCGGCAGCGCACTGCGCACCGGTGCGGGTTCAGGCGTCGCTTCGGGCGCCGGCGCCGCGACCGCTTCCGGCTCCGCGTCGTCCACAGGCAACAGGTCGTGCAGCACATCGACGCGCAACGTCAGCAGATTGCACGCGCCCGGTTGCACGCTGATGACGGGCGTATCGGCCTCGATCGCCGTTTCGGCCTCGATCTCGAGGTCGCCCCACGCGCGCTCGGGGAAGCTCAGCAACAGCCGGCGGCCGTCGCTCAGTTCGACCTCCAGACGCTCGGCCTTCACCCGCGTCGACTTGCCTTCGCCATCGATGGCGTGGATCCTCGGCCCGCCGTTGCGTGCGGACTCGTGCTTAGGCATTTCCCTGCTCTCCCTGCGTTTCGGCAGCGGCGACGGTCTTTGCCTCGCTCGCAGCCTTGTTGTCGTAAGCCTCGACGATGCGCGCCACCAGCGGGTGACGCACCACGTCTTCTTTCTGAAATTCGGTGAAGGCGATGCCGCGCACCTGCGCCAGCACCTCGCGCGCCTCGCGCAGGCCGCTGCGCTGGCCGCGCGGCAGGTCGACCTGGGTGAGGTCGCCGGTCACCACCGCCTTGGCACCGAAGCCGATGCGGGTCAGGAACATCTTCATCTGCTCGGGCGTGGTGTTCTGCGCCTCGTCGAGGATGATGAAGGCGTTGTTCAGCGTGCGCCCGCGCATGAAGGCGAGCGGCGCGATCTCGATCAGGCTGCGCTCGAACAGCTTGGCGACGCGATCGAAACCCATCAGGTCGTACAGCGCGTCGTACAACGGCCGCAGGTAGGGATCGACCTTCTGCGCCAGATCGCCGGGCAGGAAGCCCAGGCGCTCGCCCGCTTCCACCGCCGGCCGCGTCAGGATGATGCGCTCGACCATGTCGCGCTCGAAGGCGTCCACCGCGCTCGCCACCGCGAGATAGGTCTTGCCGGTGCCCGCCGGACCGATGCCAAAGGTGATGTCGTGCTGCTGGATGTTGCACAGGTACTCGACCTGGCGCGGCGTGCGCCCGTGCAGCTCGGTGCGCCGCGTCAGCAGCACCGGCGCGGCCTGCGCACCCGCCTCGGCGCCCGTTCCCCGACTCGCGATCTCGATCAGCGCCAGTTGCACGTCGTCCACCGACAGGTCGCGTTCAGCCAGTTCGTAGAAGTGCTTCAGCGCCATCTCGCCGCGCAGCACCTGCGACGGATGGCCGTGCAGCGTGAAGTGCTCGCCGCGGCGGCCGATGGTGATGTCGAAGGCATTCTCGATCTGGCGCAGGTTTTCTTCCAGCGCGCCGCACATGCGGGCCAGGCGCGGGTTGTCGACCGGCTCGAAAAAGACTTCCAGAGTCTTCGCCATTCAGGATTCCCGGGTCAGGATCTCGCCGCGCAGGCTGTGCGGCAGCGCGGCGGTGATGCGCACGTCGATGAACTGGCCGATCAGGCGGTCGCGGTTGGGCGAGGAAGCGGCAAAGTTCACCACGCGATTGTTGTCGCTGCGGCCCATCATCTCGACGTCGGCGTTCTTCTTCGCCGCGCCTTCCACCAGGATGCGCTGCATGCTGCCCACCATCGCCTCGCTGTTGGCCTGGTACTGCTCGTCGATGCGCTTCTGCAGCCGCGCCAGCCAGCGCAGCTTGGCTTCCTGCGGCACCGGGTCTGCCAGGTCGGCTGCCGGCGTGCCGGGACGCGAGCTGTAGACGAAGCTGAACGAGCCGTCGAAGCCGATCTCATCGATCAGCTTCATCGTCCTGTCGAAATCTTCCTCCGTCTCGCCGGGGAAGCCGACGATGAAATCGGACGTGAGCGAGAGATCCGGCCGCGCCGCGCGCAGCTTGCGCACGATGGACTTGAACTCCAGCACCGAGTAGCCGCGCTTCATCGCCGCCAGCACGCGGTCCGAGCCCGACTGCACCGGCAGGTGAAGCTGCGACACCAGCTTGGGGATCCTGGCGTAGCAGTCGATCAGGCGCTGCGTCATCTCGCGTGGATGCGAGGTGGTGTAGCGGATGCGCTCGATGCCGGGAATCTCTGCCACGCATTCGAGCAGGAAGGCGAAGTCGCCCTCTTCCGCACCCAGCCCACCGCCTTCGCGCGTCAGCGTGCCGCGCCAGGCATTCACGTTCTGCCCGAGCAGCGTCACTTCCTTCACGCCCTGCGCCGCCAGGCCGGCGACCTCGGCCAGCACGTCTTCCAGCGGCCGCGACACTTCCTCGCCGCGGGTGTAGGGCACGACGCAGAAGGTGCAGTACTTGGAGCATCCTTCCATGATGGACACGAAGGCGCTGGCCCCTTCGACGCGCGCCGGCGGCATGGCGTCGAACTTCTCGATCTCCGGAAAGGAGATGTCCACCTGCGAGCGGCCGGTCTTCCGACGCGCCGCGATCAGGGTCGGCAGACGATGCAGGGTCTGCGGCCCGAACACCACGTCCACATAGGGTGCACGCTTGACGATGGCCTCGCCCTCCTGGCTGGCGACGCAGCCGCCGACGCCGATGATCAGATCGGGCTTCGCCTGCTTCAGCAGCCTGACCCGGCCGAGGTCGTGGAACACCCGCTCCTGCGCCTTCTCGCGCACCGAACAGGTGTTGAACAGGATCACGTCCGCCTCTTCGGGCTTGTCGGTCTTGACCAGTTCTTCGCTGGCACCGAGCACGTCCGCCATCTTGTCGGAGTCGTACTCGTTCATCTGGCACCCGAAGGTGCGGATGTAGAGCTTTTTCATCAGGAGGGAATCACGCTGGGGTTACGGCTTGGGGTCGGGCGCGGCGATCTCTTCGGGCGTGAGAATCCACACCCGGCTGACCTGCCCGTTGGCATCGACGATGGCCCGCACGCGGTACTCGCCGCGCACCGCGCCCTGCAGTTGCAGGCGGTTCTCGGTATCACGGATCTGCGCGCCGGGGCTGAGCTTCATGAGCTTGTCGCCCACCGCCACGCCGCCATCGCCGGCGAAGACCATCTTCACCTTCTTCGCCTCGGGCGGAATCATGCGCGGCAAGCCCGCAAACGTGCTGCCCGCAAACCCCGCGAACAGGGACGAAGCCGCCAGGATGGCAGCAAAAGGACGCATGAATCGCGAAAGAAGGCGGCGCAAGGCAGGCCCGGACGAACCGGCAGACGACATGGAAAGGGCACGAATGATGGCCGATCGCCACCCGAATGTCAATGCAAAATCCTTATAAATCAATACTTACGCCGCACGCACGCCCCTGCGGGCCGACACGCCGTTGCGGTGTCGGCCCGCAGCGCTGCTTGACGTCCACGCCGCCGACCCGCTATAGTCGCGCGCTCGGTTGGTGATGTAGCTCAGACGGTTAGAGCGATGGATTCATAACCCATAGGTCGGCGGTTCGATTCCGCCCATCACCACCAACAAATTCATGCATTCAGGCCGACCGTGTGTCGGCCTTTTTGCGTTTGATCCTTAGAGCGGGTCCATTGCCGGGTTTCGGGCGGCGATGCAGGCGCTGCCGGAGCCCCGCTACGCGGAACTCGGCGCCCGGCTCCGATCAGAGGCGCCGCTCCACTACCGAGTGCTGTCCGATCACCGTCACCGCCATGATGTCGAAGATGGCGCCCTCGTCGGTGTATTTCTCGTCCGTGAGTTCGTCGTAACGCCCGAGTTCTCCGTAGCGGGCCTGGATCAGCGCCTTGACCTGCTTGCGGAAAACCTCGCCGAGATAGATCGGGTCACCCTGGTGACCCAGTACCGTGGCGCGAATGCCTGGGTCCCCGGCCTTCTCCTCCGTGACTTGGCGGATGAACAGAGCCTCCTCTTCCGAAATCGGAAACTGCTGACGAAACTTGTCGAGCATCTCGTCGATGCTCACCCGAGCCGGTGGCGAACCGCCAGCACCACCACGTCCGCCCGACATCTTCCTGCCGCTGCCCGCCTGCAGCCCGACCACCCCCGCTTCCTGCACGCTGGCCCGCACCACCGTGGTAGCCCTCACCTGCGTCATCAGCTCGGACATCGTGCCGGCCTTGATGAGTTGCGGCCCCACCACCTCAGCAAAATCCACGAACTCGCGCAACGCGTAGCCGTAGGTGAAGAAGCAGCTCAGGAAGCGATAGCTGCCGACGAATTTCCCCAGCAGGTGCACATAGGACTTGCGTTGCCCTGGTTCGGCGATCGCCGACTGCAATCGCAACCGCAACTGCTGCACCTGGGCCTGGATCACCGCATCGCCCTTGCTCTCCAGCAACAGGCAGAAGGCCTTGGCATCGTCCTGATTGAAAACCTTCGCGGCCAGAATTTCCTGATACAGCCGGACGCATTGCTCCTGATCGGGCTCGCTGGGCACATACGGCGTGCCCTGCCGGTACTTGGCGAACGCCTTCACGATCTCAGCAGCGTTGTTGGTGAAGTCCACGACCACCACCTCGCCCTTGCCCTCATGGCAACGGTTCAAGCGTGAAACCGTCTGCACCGCGTTGCGGTCGGCCACCGCCTTGTCGAGGAACATCCCCGCCAGCAGGGGCTGGTCGAACCCGGTCTGGAACTTGTTGGCCACCACCAGCAGGCGGTAGTCGTCACCCTCGAA
>SHNC01000004.1 GCA_004295105.1 Betaproteobacteria bacterium
CGGCGCAGGCGAGGTCGCGGTGGCCAAGGGCGTGCGCGCCGAGCTCGCGCGCCTGCAGGCCGAAAATCCGGACATCGACATCACCGAGGCCTTCAACTTCGTCGACCCGGTGCAGGAGAATTTCGACGGTTCGATGTCGCTGCTGCTCGAGGGCGCAGTGCTCGCGGTGATCGTGGTGTGGCTCTTCCTGCGCGACTGGCGTGCCACCCTGGTGTCGGCCACCGCCCTGCCGCTGTCCATCCTGCCGGCCTTCGCCGCGATGTGGCTGATGGATTTCACGCTCAATGTCGTCACCCTGCTCAGCCTGTCGCTGGTGGTCGGCATCCTCGTCGATGATGCGATCGTCGAGATCGAGAACATCATGCGCCACCTGCGCATGGGCAAGACACCCTACGACGCGGCCATGGAGGCGGCCGACGAGATCGGCCTCGCGGTCATCGCCACCACCTTCACGCTGATCGCGGTCTTCCTGCCCACCGCCTTCATGAGCGGGGTGGCCGGCAAGTTCTTCGTGCAGTTCGGCTGGACGGCGGCGATCGCGGTGTTCTTCTCGCTGGTCGTGGCGCGGCTGCTCACACCGATGATGGCTGCCTATCTGCTGAAACCGCCGCGCGGCGGGCATCACGAGCCGCGCTGGCTCCGCCGCTACTCGGGCTGGGCCGCCCGGTGCCTGCGCCACCGGTTCCTCACCATGCTCGCGGCGGCCGCCTTCTTCGTCGGTTCCTTCGCGCTGGTACCGTTGCTGCCGACCGGCTTCGTGCCGCCCGACGACCTGTCGCAGACGCAGGTCCATCTATCCCTGGCACCGGGGGCCACGCTGGATGAGAGCCTCGCCATCGCCGAACGCGCGCGCGCGATCGTGCAGCGCAACCCGCACGTCAGGCTCGTCTACACCGCGGTGGGCGGCGGCGCAGCCGGATCCGACCCGTTCATGCCGCGCGGCGCGGCCGAAGTGCGCAAGGCGACGCTGACGATCAACCTGACGCCGCGCGCGGAGCGTGGCGGCGTGCGCAAGCAGGACGTCGAGAACGCACTGCGCGAGGCTCTTGCCGACCTTCCCGGCGTCCGCGTCAAGGTGGGCCTGGGTGGCTCCAACGAGAAATACGTGCTGGTGCTGGCGAGCGAGAACGGCGCAGCCCTGGCCGAACACGCCCGCGAGGTCGAGCGTGAGCTGCGCACCCTGCCCGGGATCGGCAACGTCACCACCACCGCCAGCCTGGTGCGGCCGGAAGTCGTCGTGCGCCCCGATTTCGCCCGCGCCGCCGACCTCGGCGTCACCGCGGCCGCCATCGGCGACACGCTGCGCATCGCCACCAGCGGCGACTACGAGCAGGGGCTGCCGAAGTTCAACCTGTCGCAGCGCCAGGTGCCCATCGTCGTCAAGCTGCCGCCGCATGCGCGCAGCGATTTCGCCCTGCTCGAACGGCTCGACGTGCCCGGCGCCCACGGCCCGGTGCCGCTGGGCAATGTCGCCACCGTGGTGGTGGACAGCGGACCTGCCGAGATCGACCGCTACGACCGCCTGCGCAACATCAACTTCGAGATCGAACTCAACCAGCAGCCGCTGGGCGAAGTAGAACGGCAAGCACTCGCCTTGCCCAGCATGCAGAATCTGCCGCCTGGCGTGATCCACACGACGGTGGGCGACGCAGAGGCGATGAACGAGCTCTTCACCAGCTTCGGGCTGGCGATGCTCACCGGCGTGCTGTGCATCTACATCGTGCTGGTGCTGCTGTTCCACGACTTCGTGCAGCCGGTCACCATCCTCGCCGCGCTGGTCCTGTCGGTGCCGGGAGCCTTTCTCGCGCTGTTCCTCACCCGATCGGCGCTGTCGATGCCATCCATGATCGGGCTCATCATGCTGATGGGGATCGCCACCAAGAACTCGATCCTGCTCATCGACTATGTCGTGCTGGCCCGGCGCGAACACGGTTTGGGTCGCCTCGATGCGCTCCTCGATGCGTGCCGCAAGCGCGCCCGCCCCATCGTGATGACGACGGTGGCGATGGGTGCCGGCATGCTGCCGATCGCGCTCGGTCTGGGCACCGACCCCAGCTTCCGGGCACCGATGGCCATCGTCGTGATCGGCGGGCTGATCACCTCGACCTTCCTCAGCCTGCTGGTGATCCCCGTCGTCTTCACCTACGTCGATGACGCGATCGAGGCGGCCAGGCGACTCTTCCGTCGCAGGCGGGCGGATGAGAACGAGAATCGCGCAAGGGCCGACTGATCCGTCTACAATTCGCCGGTCGCGCCCAGCGCATGCAGCATCAATAGACGCATGGAAGAAGAAAGCCCAAACGGCCCTGATCTCGTCCTCACGCTCGACCCACGGACGCGTGTGCTGACTGCCGCCCTGGCCTATGACTCGCGCTTTCCGACCATCAACGCAATGTGGCTGCGCAACTGCATCGTCACGGCCGGATACGACACGCTGCGGATCCGGCCGGACGCGATCAAGGGCCTGATCGCGCAATACAATGCGGGCCGCACCGTCCCGCCCATCGACATTGCCGACACCGTCGATGGAAGCCTCGAGATCAGCCTGTCGCGCGACGGCCTCACCGCTCGGCTGACGATCTTCCCCCCGCGCGGCGGCAATGCCGTCACACGGGCGATGCTGCTCGACGAACTCAACGCCAAGGGCATCACCGAGGGCATCCTGGTGGCCGAGATCAATCGCGCGATCAGCACCGGCGAGGCACGCGACCTGGTGATCGCCCACGGACGCGAGCCCGTCCCGGGCGAGGACGGCTCGCTCGAATGCCTGCTACCGGACACACGCGACCGCGTGCCCAACATCCGCCCGTCCGGCCGCACCGACTACCGCGATCTCGGTGACATCCTGGTCGTGCGGGCGGGTGACGCGCTGATGCGCCGTCATCCGCCCACGCCGGGCGTCGAGGGTCTCAACGTGCTCGGCAGGCCGATTGCGCCGCAACCGGGCAAGGACGCGCGCTTCGCCGCCGGCCTGCGCGGCGTCAGCGTGTCGCCGGACGACGCCGACCTGCTGATCGCCACCCATGACGGCCAGCCGGTGCGCGTGCGCGGCGGCATGGTGGTCGAGCCCGTTCTGACACTGAAGTCGGTGAACATGGCTACCGGCAATGTCAATTTCGACGGCAACGTCAAGATCCTGAACGACGTCACAGCCGGCATGAGCGTGCGTGCCACCGGCGACATCGAGGTCGGCGGCGTGGTCGAGCCCGCCACGCTGGAAGCAGGCGGCAGCATCGTGGTCAAGGGCGGCGTGGTGGGCGGGCTCGGCGGCAAGGCTGCCGGCAAGGACCTCAGCGCCCACGGCATCCGCTGCGGCGGCAGCTTTTCGGCAACCTATGCCCAGCAGGCGCGGATCGACGCCGGCGATTCCATCTTCATCGACGATGTCGCCATGCAGTGCCAATTGACCGCGGCACACCACGTCCGCGTCGGCAACCATCGTCGCGGCCACATCGTCGGCGGCCTGATACGCGCCTCGCTGTCCGTTCGCGCGCGTGTGATCGGAAGCGCGAGCCGCGTTCGTACCGAACTCGAAATCGGCAGCAACCCCGCGCTCGCGCTGACCTTGCAGCAGAAGGCGGAAGAGCGCGACCAGAAGGAAAACCAGTTGCTCGAGATAGGCAAGCTGCTCACCCTTGCCGATCGCAACCCGGGTCGTGTGCCGCCGGAGGTCGTGGCCCGTGCCGAGCAGACAGCCGCCACGCTGACTGCGGAGATCGGCGGCCTGCGCAACGAGGAAGCGGACTTGCGCTTTCGCCTCGACCTCGCGCAGCAGGCGCGGGTGGACGCCGAGCGCGAAATGCACGACGGCGTGACGATCACGCTGGGCGAGCAGAAGCTGCGCATTTCGCAGGAAGTCGGCCCCTCCACCGTGCGCCTCGCGGAATGGGGCCTGGGCGTGTTTCCGCTGGCCGAGGACAAGGGACTCGGCTGAAACAACCAGCGCAGCCGAGCGCCAGGTAGGCGGCCGCAATCCAGAATGGCGGCGCCGTGGGCAGGGGCGGTAGCGTACCGGGCATGACCAGCACCAGCGCCAGGCAGCCGAATCCCACCACGCCCGTCTGCACAGCGGTCAGCGCCAGTGCGGGCGCGGGCCGTTTCCACATCATGCGGCTGGTGAGGCAGACGATGACCGCGCGCAATACCGCAGCCGCGAGCATCAGCGCATTGCCGAAGCCCAGCCTCGCACCCGGTCCGCCGCCGAGCAGCGCAGCCCCCAGCAGTGACACCGATGCGCACACCAGCGCGGTGCCGCCGGGCTTGCGCTGCAGCAGCCACCATTCGGCAAACGGGGTCAACACGATGCACAGGCTGATCAGGAATGCAGCGTTGGCGGCCTTGGTGTGGGCCACGCCGAAGGTTTCGCACAACATGATCGCGAGCAGCAGCCCGCCCAGCGGCAGCCCGGCACCGATCGCATTGCGTCGCTCGACGGGCCTGGCCACCCACAGCGCCGGCAGCAGCAACAGGAACGTGCACACGAAGCGCACCGCGAGAAAGCCCAGCACCGGATAATAGGCGAGCGCCTGCTTCGACACCCCATAGCTCGTCCCCCACACCAGGGCGACGAGCAGCATCAGCACGTCCGGCAGACTGAAGAGGGGTGGGGGATGGGCTGCACTTGCAGAAGGCATGGAAAGGATGGCCCCGGGAAACGGCAAGTGCGCGATTATCCGGCGCTACGGTGCGCCATGCACGAGCTTCGCACCAGCCGAGGTACACTGTCGCCCTGCCCGAAGCACCGCCCCGCCGAAACTCGCGCCCGCTGCAGGCCCGCGCCGGCAAGGTGCCGACCCACCTCACCTGGAGTCCTCCATGAGCCTGCTGTCCCAATTGAAGAAGGATGCGCTGCTCGCGCGCAAGGCCGCCGCGGCCGTGCGTGCCACCCTGCTCACCACGCTGATCGCCGAGGCCGAGATGGTCGGCAAGAATGCCGGCAATCGCGAGAGCACCGACGACGAGGTGCAGGGAACGATCCGCAAGTTCCTGAAGAACAACCAGGAGGCGCTGGCGGTGATCAAGGACGAGGAGCGCCGCGCCACGCTGAAGGAAGAGTCGGCCATCCTCACCGAATACCTGCCGCCGATGGCGACGGAGGCCGACGTCAAGGCGCTCATCGCCGACACCGTCGCCACTCTCGCCGACCGCAGCCCGAAGTCGATGGGCGTCGTGATGGCCGCGCTGAAGACGAAGTTCGGCACCGGCTTCGACGCCAGACAGGCCAACGTGTGGGTGCGTGAGGCGCTCAACGGCTGAACGCTCCCGACCGGCCCGCGGTCGCCCGCCGCGATGAAGACGGCGATGATCGCCGTCCTGGATGAACCGCATGCATAACGATTCCGCCCGTCCCCCCGCTGCCGGCCCCGGCGCCGCCCGCCCGCTTGCCAACGTCCTGCTGTTTGCCGCGCTGATCGTCTGCATCTCGATGGGCATCCGGCACACGATGGGGCTGTTTCTTGCGCCGATGACGCAGGAACATCAGTGGAGCCGCGAGATCTTCTCGCTCGCGATCGCAGTGCAGAATCTCGCCTGGGGCGTCTGCCAACCTTTCGCCGGTCTGCTCGCCGACCGCTTCGGCGCGCGGCGCGTGCTGTGGGGCGGGGCCGCGCTGTACGCGCTGGGGCTGGCGGGCATGGCGTGGTCTTCGACCGGCAGTGGCCTTTCCGCCACCGCCGGCCTGCTGATCGGCATGGCGCAGAGCGGCACCACCTACAGCGTGGTGTTCGCAGCCATGGGGCGCATCGTGCCGCAGGCCCGACTGAGCTGGGCGATGGGGCTGGTCGGCGCCGCCGGCTCGTTCGGCCAGTTCCTGATGGTGCCGGTCGCGGCCGGACTGATCGACGGCCTGGGCTGGTTCGGCACGCTCCTCGTGTTCGCCGTCAGTGCCACGCTGCTGGTCCCGCTGGGCAGTGCGCTCACGCGCGGCCTCACGCCAGCCGCCGCCCATGCGGGGCAGTCGGCCAAGGCCGCGCTGCGCGAAGCGACGGGCGACCGGTCGTTCCAGTTGCTGGCGCTGGGCTTTTTCGTGTGCGGCTTTCAGGTCGTGTTCATCGGCGTGCATCTGCCGGCCTACCTGCTGGACAAGGGCATGTCGGCCAATGTCGGCATGACGGCGCTGGCGCTGATCGGTCTGTTCAACATCGCCGGCACCTACGGCTACGGCCATCTCGGCAACCGCTTCCCCAAGCGCCGGCTTCTGGCGTCGATCTACTTCCTGCGCAGCATCGGCGTCACGATCTTCCTGCTGGCGCCCCTGACACCGCTGACGGTCTATCTGTTCGCCGCCTGCATGGGCCTGCTGTGGCTGTCGACCGTGCCGCTGACCAACGCGATCGTCGGCCACATCTTCGGCATGCGCTACTTCGGCATGCTCTCCGGCTTCGTCTTCTTCAGCCACCAGGTGGGCAGCTTCCTCGGCGTGTGGCTGGGCGGCAAGCTGTTCGACGCCACCGGCTCCTACGACCTCGTGTGGGGCATCGTCATTGCCCTGGGCATCATCGCCGCCCTCGCCCACCTGCCGATCGACGAGCGCAGCCTGGAATCGCGCGCTGCACTGGGCAGCATCCGATAAGCGCTTCACCGGCGGACAAACCCTTGCCGGCGCAAGTCGCAGCGCCCGTCGGACCGGGGTGTCGAGCGCCCCTCAGGCAGTCGCCGCGCCGCCTGGCTCCTCGCCGTCAGCGAAGAAGCGGTAGCCGTTGCGGCCGGCTTGCTTGGCGTCGTACATGGCGATGTCGGCGCAGCGGATCAGGGTGTCGGCATCGTCGCCGTGGTCCGGATAGATGGCGATGCCGATGCTGGTGCCAATCCGGATGTCGCGATCGCCGATCGTGAAAGGACTGCTCAGCGCACCGACGATCTTTCCGGCCACCCGTGCGGCCGGCTCGGGGTTTTCGATGCCCTCGAGAATGACGACGAACTCGTCGCCGTGCACCCGCGCCACCGTGTCGCCCTCGCGCACGGTCTGCCTCAGGCGCTCGGCGACCGACACCAGCAACTGGTCGCCCACTGCATGGCCGAAGCTGTCGTTGACGGGCTTGAACCGGTCGAGATCCAGGAACAGCAGCGCGATGCGGTTGCGCGCGCGCCGCGCATGGCGCAGCGCATGGGCCAGACGATCGTGCATCAGCACGCGGTTGGGCAGCCCGGTCAACTCGTCATGGTAGGCGAGCGTACGGATCTGCGACTCGGCCTCCTTGCGCGCCGAGATGTCGACGAAGATTCCACCGTAGTGGGTGATGCTGCCCGCCTCGTCGCGGACGCTCGCGAGTGACAGCCAGGCGGCGAAGATCGAGCCGTCCGCCGCGCGCAGCGGCATCTCGCCCTGCCACTGGCCGGTGCCGTCCACTTCGCGCCAGACGGCCGCGCAATCTGGGCCGGCCGGATCGGCGACGGCGAAACTGCAGAAGCGCCGGCCCTGCACGTCGTCTGGCGTACGCTGCAGCATGCGGCAGCCTGCGGGGTTGAGCTCGATGACCTGTCGCTGTGCATCGAGCAGCAGGATGCCATCCCCGCTGGTGCTGAAGATGCTTGCGGCGAGCGCCAGGCGCTGGGACTGCTCGGCAATGCGCTGCGACAGCGGCCGAATCGCGATCAGCGTCAGCGCACCGCTGGCAAACATGAGCAGCACGATGGCGACGATCGGCCAGTAGAGCTCCCGTCCTGCAGAGGAATAGAGAGTTGCGCGATCCAGCGTCACCGCCAGTTGCCAGCTCTCGATGTCCGGCATCGCCGCGGCAAACAGCATCCGCTGCTCATCGCCGGGCAATGCGGCGGCGTCGATGCCTCCCCCGTCATGACCGCGCAGCACGGCGTGCACCGGATCGTCGGCGGCAGTGGTCACCAGGCCGGCTCCATTCGGAGCGAGTTCCACCAGTCGACCATCGATGCGATTGAACAGGTACACCCGCGCCCCGCGCGCATGCGGCGTGCTGCTGAGGTTTGCAAGAACGTTGCGCAGCGAGGACAACTCGAACGCCACGATGTCGGTGCCCACGCGCAGCCCCTCGCGCGTCACGATCGCGGCCGCAACCACCAGCACGTCGTAGCCGAGCACGCGGAACGGACCATACTGCTCGGGCGCGCGGGCACCGGTCGCCGGGATTCGCCACAGGTCCTCGGGAATGGTCTTGCCGATCGCCACGGCCGGACGTCCGTCGCGATCGAGCCGCAGCAGCCCGACCACCAGCGGCGACTGCTCGAGGGCATCCTGCAGCCGCGGAATGCTGAAGGCTTCGAGCTCGCTGCGGGACAGGCGTCCTTCGTTGTATTGCGCCAGCGCATCGCGGATCTGTGACCGGCTGGTGAGCTGCGAGGTGATGCTGCCGAAACTGACGAACAACTGGCTCGCCGCCTGTGCCTGCGTCTGAACCTGATAGGCGACCGTCAGATCCAGGTTGCGCCGAAGTTGCCCGTACATCGGGATCAGCGTGGCAAGCCCGACCAGGACGGCGGTCAGGCCGATGCCGATGAACTCGAACAGCCGGATGCGCCGCTGCAGCAGATGCAGCGAATGCCGGCTTTCGATCACGGATTGTGGGCCGATCGATGGATTTGGCATGAGATATTGTGGCACAGAGCCTTGCGGGCGGCCTCGAAACGAGACGGGCGACCGGCATGCTGCCGGTCGCCCGTCTCGTTTCCGGATCAGCGCGCGCAGCCGACCCGCAAATGTCGGTGCGGTGCCGCTCCCGGTCAGTTGCCGCTCATCGCCATCATCAACTGGTTGATGCGCTTCACGAACGTCGCCGGGTCGTCGAGCGTGCCGCCCTCGGCGAGCAGCGCCTGGTCGAACAGCACCGCCGCCCAGTCGTCGAAATGCTTTTCCTCGTACTTCAGGCGCAGCACCGCCGGGTGGGCAGGGTTGATCTCGAGGATGGGCTTGGACACCGGCGCGTTCTGGCCAGCGGCCTTGAGGATGCGCGCGAGGTTCATCCCCAGGTCGTGCTCGTCGGCCACCAGGCAGGCGGGCGAGTCGGTCAGGCGCAGCGTCACCTTCACGTCCTTCACCCGCTCGCCCAGGCTCGCCTTCATCTTGTCGAGCAGCTCCTTGTACTCGTCGGCGGCCTTCTCGGCTTCCTTCTTCTCGGCCTCGTCCTCCAGCCCGCCCAGGTCAAGGCCACCCTTCGCCACGGACACCAGTTGCTTGCCGTCGAACTCGGTGAGGTTGCCCACCACCCACTCGTCGACACGGTCGGTGAGCAGCAGCACCTCGATGCCCTTCTTGCGGAAGACCTCGAGATGCGGGCTGTTCTTCGCCGCGTTGAACGTCTCGGCGGTGACGTAGTAGATCTTGTCCTGGCCGTCCTTCATGCGGCCGATGTAGTCGACGAGCGAGACCACCTCTTCCGGCGTGTCCAGCTTGGTGGAGGCGAAGCGCAGCAGGCCGGCGATCTTGTCCTTGTTGGCAAAGTCCTCGCCCACGCCTTCCTTGAGGACCTTGCCGAAGGCCTTCCAGAACTCGGCGTACTTCTCCTTGTCGGCGGCCTCGTCACTGTTGGCCAGGCTCTCGAGGAGCGTCAGCACCTTCTTCGTGCAGCCCGAGCGGATGGTGTCGATGTCCTTGGATTCCTGCAGGATCTCGCGCGACACGTTGAGCGGCAGATCGGCCGAGTCGACCACACCACGCACGAAGCGCAGATAGGTCGGCATCAGCTTCTCGGCGTCGTCCATGATGAAGACGCGCTTCACGTACAGCTTGATGCCGTGCTTGGCGTTGCGGTCCCACAGGTCGAAGGGCGCGTTCTTCGGGATGTAGAGGAGGTTGGTGTATTCGTGGCGGCCCTCGACGCGCGAGTGGGTCCACGCCAGCGGGTCCTCGAAGTCGTGGGCGACGTGCTTGTAGAAGCCCTTGTACTCGTCCTCGGAGATGTCGTTCTTCGAGCGCGTCCACAGCGCGTTGGCCTGGTTGACCGTCTCGTCCTCGTCGGTCAGAACCTGCTTCTTCTGCTCCTCGTTCCACTCCTCCTTCTTCATCACGATCGGCTGCACGATGTGATCGGAGTACTTGCGGATCAGGCTCTTCAGCTTCCACGACGACAGCAGGTCGTCCTGGCCCTCGCGCAGGTGCAGGGTGATCTCGGTGCCGCGGCCGGCCATGTCGACCTGTTCGACGGTGTAGGCGCCGGCCTCGTCGCCGGTCATCGAGCATTCCCACTTCACGCCCTGGTCGGCCGTCAGGCCCGCACGGCGCGACACCACGCTGACCTTGTCGGCGACGATGAAGGCGGAGTAGAAGCCGACGCCAAACTGGCCGATGAGGTGGGCGTCCTTCTTCTGGTCGCCTGTGAGCTTGCCGAAGAATTCACGCGTTCCCGACTTGGCGATGGTGCCCAGGTGGGCAATGGCCTCATCGCGGCTCATGCCGATGCCGTTGTCGGCGATGGTGATGGTCTTCGCCTCGGCATCGAAGCCGATGCGGATCTTCAGTTCGCTGTCGTTCTCATACAGGCTGCCATTGTCGAGCGCCTCGAAGCGCAGCTTGTCGCAGGCGTCCGAGGCGTTGGAAACGAGCTCGCGCAGGAAGATCTCGCGGTTCGAGTACAGCGAGTGGATCATCAGGTGAAGCAGTTGCTTCACCTCGGCCTGGAAGTTCAGGGTCTGGGAGTTCTTGTCGGTCGGGGCGGCGGTTTCGGACATGGATACGACTCCAGCTCGGTTGCGGATGAATCAGTGCTCCGATATCTGGGGTCGACCGCCGACCTTTCAAGGCCCCCCGCGGACGCGATCAGACGTAGCGGATGGCGACGATCTCGACCTCGCGCGGCCCAGCGGGGCTCTGGAAGCGCACCGCGTCGCCCTCCTTCGCCTTCAGCAGCGCGCGCGCCAGCGGCGCGATCCAACTGATGCGGCCGTCGGACGCATTGGCCTCATCGACGCCGACGATCTGCCAGGTCTGCTGCTCGGCAGTCTCGACGTCCTCTATGGTGACGGTCGCACCGAAGAAGACCCGATCGAGTTCCTGCTGGCGCTCGGGATCGACGACGTCGGCGCTCTCGATGCGCTTGATCAGGAAGCGGATGCGGCGGTCGATCTCGCGCAGGCGCTTCTTGCCGTAGATGTAATCGCCGTTCTCGGAGCGGTCGCCGTTGCCGGCGGCCCACGCCACGGTCTCGACCAGCCGGGGCCGCTCGATGCGCACCAGTTGATCGAGTTCGGCGCGCAGCGCGTCGTAACCACGCCGCGTCATGTAATTCTTGCTGCCCGGCGGCAGGCGCAGCGAGGGCGAGAGTTGCTCGTCCTCGTCGTCCTGGCCGTCGCCTTCCCTGGTGAATGCCTTGCTCACGAATCAAGCCATCGGATGGTCCATCGAGACGCGAATGTTAAGCGATGCCCATCGCTGCCGCCATCGCTGGTTTCGGCCACGGCACGCCCACCTCTTGCGGCGCGCAAGGCCACGTTCGGGTCTGCGCCGCGACGCCCGTTCGGGAGGTCCGCGTCGTGGCGTCCGCATCGTGGTTGTCATTCTTCGATCGGCCGCATACCATCCGATGGAGCCCCTCCCCGGCGCGCAAGCGCCTGCCTCTCGCCCATGCAGGTGACTCGATGAACGATGCGTCTTTCGACGACGTAACCAGCCTGCGAGCCCGTCTCGAGGACTTGCGGGTGGAACATCGCGACCTCGACGAAGCCATCGCGCGCCTTGCCGCCACGCCGGTCGAGGACGAGTTGATGCTGCGCCGCCTGAAGAAGCGCAAGCTCGCGCTGAAGGACCGCATCGCCGCCATCGAGCGCATCATCGAGCCCGACGAATTCGCCTGAACATCAGTCATGCCCCTGGCCCATCTCGAGCTCGACGGCAGGCAGGTCTGCGTCGCCGACAGCGCTGCCCCCGCGGCCGATGCACCCACGCTGGTCCTGATTCACGGCGCCGGCCACGATCACCAGGCGTGGGACCCAGTCGCCGCAGCCCTTGCTGCCGACGGCCTGCGAACCGTGGTCCCCGACCTGCCGGGCCATGGCGGATCCGACGGTCCCGCCCTCGCGGCCGTCGCGGCGCAGGCTGCATGGCTGCTGCGCCTGATCGACGCCTTGAAGCTTTCCCGATTCTGCCTTGCCGGACACAGCATGGGCTCGCTGATCGCGCTTGCCGCAGCCGCGCAGGCGGCGGAACGCTGCATCGGTCTGGTGCTGGTCGGCAGCGTGGTACCGATGCCGGTCGCGCCGGCGCTGCTTGATGCGGCGCGCGACGATCCGGCGACCGCGCACGGGATGATCAACAAGTGGTCCTTTGGTCCGGTCGAGCTCCTCGGCGAAACACGGCTGGGTGAACTGCAGGCCCGCAACCTGCAGCGCATGGAGCGCCAGGCAGCCGGCTCGCTGGCAATCGATCTCGGCGCCTGCAACGCCTGGCACGACGGCCTCGCCACAGCCGCGCGAGTGCGCTGCCCCGCCCTGCTGCTCTGTGGCGAGCGTGACCGCATGACCCCACCCGAGGCCGCAGCCCCACTGCTGAATGCGCTGCGGACCGCCACCGGCGACGCTCGCATGGTGCAGATCCCCGGCGCGGGGCATGCGCTGATGGACGAGGCACCCGGATCCGTCGGCGACGCGATGCGAACGTTTGCCGCCACCTCGACATAGACACATCGAAGCGCGACACCACGCGCCGCCCACCACAACAAAGGCCCCCAACCTGGAGACACCCATGTCGCAGCCGAACGATGCCCCGCTTGATGACGGCCGGGATCTGCCCTTTCCTTCCGTGCGTGATGTACCGATCGGCGCCCCGTTGCGCTGGGTCGCACGCGGCCTCGCCGACTTTAAGTCCTGCCCCATCCCCAGCCTGTTTTACGGCTTCTGCTTTGCCGGCATGGGCCTTCTGATCACCTTCGTGTTCGAGCACGCCTACGAATACACCTCGGCGCTGACCTCCGGCTTCCTGCTGCTCGGTCCCTTCGTCGCCATGGGTCTGTACGAGATCAGCCGCCGCCGCGAGATCGGCCAGGGCTGTTCGCTCGCGCCCACCCTCACCGTCTGGCGCCGCAACGCCGGCAACATCGGCATCTTCGCCGTAGTGCTCGGTGTCGTCTTCCTCGTCTGGGCGCGCGCCTCGCTGGTCATCTTCGCCCTGTTCTACACCAACGAGATGCCTAACCTGTCGGGCTTCCTCGAGCAGGTGCTGAGTTTGCAGAATCTCGAGTTCCTCGGGGTCTATTTCGGCATCGGCATGATCTTCGCCACCATCGTGTTCGCCGCCAGCGTGGTGTCGATTCCGCTGATGCTCGACCGCAACCAGGATGCGATCAGTTCCATGCTGGCCAGCTTCGGCGCCCTGCTGCGCAACCCGGGCGCCATGATCGTGTGGGCCTTCGTCATTGTCGGACTGACGATCGTCGGTTTTCTCACCTTCCACGTCGGCCTGGTGGTGACCATGCCGATCGTCGGGCATGCGACCTGGCATGCCTACCGCGAGCTGGTCGAGCCGCTGCCCAAGACGTAGTCGCCACGGCGCCCGTCGCGCGGAGGATGACGAGCCGCCCTTCCTCGTCATCTGCCCAATCGCCTTACACCCTCCGACGCCTCAAAGGGATGGTTCGTCGTCGAGTTCGAGCACGATCGGCTGGTGATCGGAGGCCGGCGTGTCGGCCAGCACATGCAGCGAGCGCACGCGCGCGGCGATGTCCTCGGTAACGAAAGCGAAGTCGCAGCAGTAGGCGCGGTCGGGCCATTCCGCACCGTGCAATCCCACGGTGGGGGAATGCGCGTTGTGCGGGTGCAGCAGCTTCCAGGCGTCGTGCCACGACGGTGTCCCCCCGCCGAGCGGCTGCAGCATGCGCCGGTACTCGGCCGAATCCGGTTCGCAGTTGAAGTCGCCACATACCAGCGCCGCCGCCGGCCGTGGCCGTGCGGCAAAAGTCGGGTTCGACTCCTTGCCGACCGGCAGCACCCGCGCGTGCCCGGCGGCTTCTTCCTGCAATGCGCACAGCGCCGCGACCTGCGCGGCACGCTGCGGCGCCGAGTAGTACTCCAGGTGCGTCGTCAGGACACGCAGCCCGCCCCAGGGCGCGCCGACCACGGCCTCGACGCAGACACGCGGCATGCCGGGCACGGTCGGATCCGCCGGATAGGGAAGCAGGTGACGGAACACCTGGCCTACCGGCAGGCGCGACAGCAGCATGTTGCCGAAACGCGCGCGCCCACCCTCGCCGTCGGGCACATCGAGGGCGGCGCCATATACCATCTCGAAGCCGGGAAAGGCCCCGGCCAGCACGGCCGGCCCGTCCTCCCGGCCACCGCCGGGCAGGCCGGGGAAATTGCTCGCCACCTCCTGCAGGCAGATCACGTCCACCGGCCCCGCCGCGCGCAGTGTCGCGATCGTCCGCGCCAGATCGACCCGGCCATCGGCACCACGACCCCACTGTATGTTCCAGCTCAGGATGCGCATGGTTTCCTCCGCCCCGGCACACGGGCCGATCATAGCGCGCCCGACGCCGACCGTTCTGCCCACGTCCTGGTCCTCAGGCCCTCGCTTCCGGGCCGTCGCGCCAGGGGCCATAATGAAATCGATTCCGTCCCAGCGTCCGCCATGAGCAGTTCCGTCTCTCCGCCACCGCATTTCGCCCCGGACCACGCCGATCCGTCACCCGCTCCCCATGCGGGAGCAGGCGGGCATGGGCATGGCGATCGTGATGCCGATGGCCATCGACACCACGACCAGCACCCGCACGATCGCGACACGACCCACCGGCAGGGGCACGGCACGGATCACACCGGTCATCACGCGCACCACCATGCGCACGATCACCTGCACCACCACGCTGCCAGCCGCTGGCTGCCCCTGGCCCTGACGCTGACACTGGGTTTTGGCGTGGTCGAAGCGCTTGCCGGCTGGTGGTCCGGTTCGCTGGCCCTGCTCGGCGATGCGGGGCACATGGTCACCGATGCGACCGCGCTCGGCCTTGCCGCGCTGGCGGCCCACGTCGCACGTCGTCCGGTCAGCCTGCGCCATTCGTTCGGCCTGCCGCGTGTCGAGGCGCTGGCGGCATTGATCAACGCCCTGTTCATGCTCGCGCTGGTGGTGGCCCTGTTGTGGCAGGCGGTGGTGCGCCTTGCGGAACCACGCTCGATCGAGGGCGCAACGGTCACGCTGGTGGCGCTCGGCGGACTGGCGCTCAACCTCGCGGTCGCGTGGCTGCTGACGCGCGGCGAGTCGGATCTCAACACGCGTGCCGCCCTGCTCCATGTGATGGGCGATCTGCTCGGCTCCGTCGCGGCGCTGGCGGCCGGCCTGGTCATCCAGTTCACCGGCTGGACACCCATCGACCCGCTGCTGACCATGCTGATCTGCGGCCTCATCCTGGCCTCGACGCTTACCCTGCTGCGCAGCGTGATCCACACGCTGCTCGAGGGGGTACCCGAAGGGATCTCGCTGCCCGAGGTCGGCCATGCGATGGCAGCGGTCGACGGCGTGCGCTCGGTGCATGATCTCCACATCTGGAGCCTGGACTCCCGGCGGCCCGCACTGTCGGCACATCTGGTGCTGACCGACGCGCGGCGCTGGCCGGCCATCCTCGACGCCCAGCGCCACCTGCTGGCAGAGCGCTTCGGCATCGAACACGTGACACTGCAACCGGAGCTCCCGGCGGCCAACCCCCTGGTCTTCGTCCGCAATGGCTCAAGACCGGACACCCATCACCGATAATCTCATCATCATTTTCCGGACGAGCGCCCATGTATTCCGCCCAGGAACTGGTCAGTCAGATCGAAGCCCTGACCTCGCTGCCCACCGTGTATCAGCGCATCCGCGAGCAGCTCGACTCGCCCGAAGGGGCGATCCACGAGGTGGCGCGACTGGTTTCAGCAGACCCCGCGCTCACAGCACGCCTGTTGCGTGTGGTCAATAGCGCGATGTACGGCTACGACGGCATGATCGACAGCGTCAATCGGGCCGTCACCATCCTTGGCCTGCAGCAGGTGCACGACCTGGTGCTGGCGATGTCGCTCGAATCGGTGTTCCGCGGCATCCGGCCCGAGGCGATGGACATGAACCGGTTCTGGCGCGCGAGCGTGATGCGCGGCCTCACGGCGCGCGCGATCGCCCTCGCCTGTCAGCAGACAGCGCCCGAGCGCATCTTCGTCATTGGCCTGCTGGCCGACCTCGGTCACCTCGTGATGTACCACGGCGTCCCGCGCCTGGCGCTGGAGGCGGCGTCACAGGCGACGGCATCGGGCGAGGCCCTCTACGCCGTCGAGCGCCGCACGATCGGCTGCGACTTCGCCGAGGTCGGCGCCACGCTGATGGACCACTGGAAGCTGCCCGCCTCCTTCGCCGGCGTCATCGGCGCGCAGACCGTGCCCCGCCTTGGCGGCGACTATGCGCAGGATGCAAGCGTGGTACACGTAGCCAATCACATCGTGCATGCCGACGAACTCGCCCTCTCCAGCGAGGAAGCTGCCGCCGGCGTCGATCCGCTCGTGTGGGCGACACTCGACCTGCAACCCGTTGCGATCGCCAGCATCCGTGAAGAGGCGGAGCTTCACCTGGCAGCCTACGTGTCCCTGTTCTTCCCCAGCGGTCGCAGCTACTAGGGCCGCTGGGAGCACCTTCGACGTTCCCGCCCGTGGCGGGAAACGACGAACTTTCGAGTGGACGCGCGGCCTCGAAAGGCCAGGGCCCGATGCCTGCGAAGAAGCGTCCGGAAAGCAGCGGAAGCCCTCGAAAACAAAGGATTTTTTCCATAAAAAGGACAATTTTGACTACTAGATGTAGTGCAGAATTTCAAATTCTGACACAAGGCAAAAACTCAAGTTATTGATTCAGAACATTTTTATTTTTTTGCGAAATCCGCTTTGACGCGCTATTCTTCAGCCCGTCCCACATAGAAGAACGAGGGTGAAGAAGACCACCATGAGCGCAACGATCCAGCACTCCACCAAGCACGACGCCAGCAACCTGGCCGCCCAGGAAATCTCCGGGGAAGTCCTCGTCGAGAAATACGCCAAGGGCGACGAGAAGACCGTCGCCGAAGTGCGCCAGCGCGTCGCACGCGCACTCGCTGCCGTCGAAGCCGAAGACAAGCGCGCCTACTGGGAAGCAAGGTTCCTCGAGGCGCAGGAAAGGGGCTTCGTGCCCGCCGGCCGCATCAACAGCGCCGCCGGCACCACGCTGGCCGCCACGCTGATCAACTGCTTCGTGCAGCCGGTCGGCGACTCGGTCACCGAGGCGGTCGACGGCCGTCCCGGCATCTACACCGCCCTCGCCCAAGCCGCCGAGACCATGCGCCGTGGCGGCGGTGTCGGCTACGATTTCTCTTCAATCCGCCCGAAGGGCGCGCTGGTCAAGGGCACTGCCTCCAACGCGTCGGGACCGGTGTCCTACATGCGCGTGTTCGACCGCTCGTGCGAAACAGTGGAATCCGCCGGCGCCCGCCGCGGCGCGCAGATGGGCGTGCTGCGCTGCGACCACCCCGACATCGAGGAATTCATCCACGCCAAGGATCAGGGCGACCTCACCAACTTCAACATCTCGGTCGGCGTCACCGATCCGTTCATGAAGGCGGTGGAGTCCAACGGCTTCGTCGAACTGGCGCACAAGGCCGAACCGGGCGAGGAGCTGAAGCAGGCCGGCGCATACCAGCGTGACGACGGTTCGTGGGTATACCGCAAGGTGCGCGCGCACGACCTGTGGGACCAGATCATGCGGTCGACCTACGATCACGCGGAGCCGGGCATTCTGTTCCTGGACCGCATGAACCAGGACAACAACCTGTACTACTGCGAGACCATCGAGGCGACGAACCCCTGCGCCGAACAGCCGCTGCCGCCCTACGGCTGCTGCTGCCTGGGCTCGATCAACCTGACGCCCTTCGTCAGGAACCCCTTCACCGACAAGGCCGAGTTCGACTACGCCGGCTTCGGCAAGGTGGTGGACGTTTCCATCCGCATGCTCGACAACGTACTCGAAGCGACGCACTGGCCGCTCGAGCAGCAGCACGCCGAAGCGCAGTCGAAGCGCCGCGTCGGGCTCGGCTTCACCGGCCTGGGCGACGCGCTGATCATGCTCGGCAAGCGCTACGATACGCAGGACGCGCGCGACGAGGCGCGCAGAATCTCCGAATACATGCGCAACCGTGCCTACCTGGCCTCGTCGGATCTGGCCAAGGAGCGCGGCGCCTTCCCGCTGTTCAATGCCGATCTGTACCTGTCGGGCGGCAACTTCGCCTCGCGCCTGCCGGCCGACGTGAAGGACAAGATCCGCAAGCAGGGCATCCGTAACTCGCACCTGCTTTCGATCGCGCCCACCGGCACCATCAGCCTGGCTTTCGCCGACAATGCCTCCAACGGCATCGAGCCGCCATTCTCGTACACCTACACGCGCCGCAAGCGCATGGCCGACGGCACCTTCAAGGAGTACGCGGTCGAGGACTACGCCTGGCGCCTGTATCGCCACCTTGGCGGCAACATCGACAAGCTGCCCGAATCCTTCGTCACCGCGCTGGAAATCTCCGCGCAGGCGCACAAGGACATGGTGGCCGTGGTCGCGCCCTACATCGACACATCCATCTCGAAGACGGTGAACGTGCCGGAGGACTATCCGTACGCCGAGTTCGAGGATCTCTATCTCACCGCCTGGAAGGCCGGCCTCAAGGGCCTGGCCACCTACCGCCCGAACAACGTGCTCGGTTCGGTGCTGTCCGTCACCCCGACCACCGAGCAGAAGCAGCCGCACGACGTCGAGATTTCCGACGCCAACAAGCGCCTGTCGATCAAGAGCCTGCCCGCCCCGGTGCTGGCCAGCCTGCGCTGGCCGGGCCGCCCCGAGATGCCGGACGGCAACATGGCGTGGACCTACATGCTCGGCACCCCGACCGGCGATTTCGCACTGTTCGTCGGCCAGTTCGGCACCAACGGCGGCACCTTTCCGTTCGAGGTGTGGGTGAACGGCGCCGACCAGCCGCGCGGCCTCGGTGCCGTGGCCAAGACGCTGTCGATGGACATGCGTGCCAACGACCGCGGCTGGCTCAAGCTCAAGCTCGAGACCCTGGCCCGCACCGTGGGCGAGAAGTCCTTCGAAATGCCGTTCCCGCCGCACGGCGAGAAGAAACTCTTCCCCGGCACCGTGTCCGCCTTCGCCCAGGTCGTACGCTACCGCTGCGAAAAGCTCGGCGCCTTCGACAAGGAAGACGAACACAACCCGGTGCTGGACACCCTCTTCAGCCTGGAAGAACCGAAGACCGGCACCGACGGCACGTTGTCCTGGACGGTGGACATCTACAACCCGGCGACCGGTGAAGACTTCGTGCTCGGCCTGAAGGAGATCACCCTGCCGGACGGCGTCACCCGCCCGTACTCGGTGTGGCTGTCGGGCAACTACCCGCGCGCGCTGGACGGCCTGACCCGCATCCTGTCGCTCGACATGCGCGTCATGGACCCGGCCTGGATCGGCATGAAGCTGCGCAAGCTGCTCGACTACCCCGAGCCGCTGGGTGACTTCATGGCCTTCGTCCCCGGCACCAGGCGTCAGCAGAACTACCCCAGCACGGTGGCCTATCTGGCGCAACTCATCATCCACCGCTACGCGATGCTCGGCGTGCTCGACGAGAAGGGCTACCCGACGCGCGAGATGGGCATCCTCGAGTCGCCGCGCGATGACAGCGAGCCCAAGCTGATGCAGGGCGCGCTGTGCACCGAGTGCGGCAATCACACGGTGATCCGCAAGGACGGCTGCGACTTCTGCACTGCGTGCGGCGCAGTGGGCACCTGCGGTTGAGGGTGATAATCTAGCGGGCGACGAAATCCCGTTCGAGAGTAGCCAACAAGTGAAATGCCCGAACTGCGGTGGCACGGCGTGCCGGGAATCGAAATGGCGCTCTCACCGTGAGAAGTCCGAACATCCGGGCAGCCACCCCTATCGCTGCCTGGAATGCTCGTTCCGCTTCATCGGCCCGGCAAGCCACCTCCCTGCCGGCAGGAGCAAGCTGATCGGAGTGGCAGCCGGGCTGCTCGTGGTCGTGCTGGGGGGTGTCGCACTGTCCGTCAGCCACGTGCTGGACAGCCGCGATGACGGCGGCAACGAGCAGGCACTCGCGTCCCCCGTGGTCACGACCGAGTCCAATGCGCTCTTGCAGGCGGCACAGGCAGGAGATGGCGAAGCGCAATACCGGCTCGCCAAGTCGATGCTTTACGACAGCAGCCGCGGCCGTGAGGGCGCCGCGGAGGCCGTGGGTTGGCTGCGACGCGCGGCAGAGGGCGGCCACACCGGCGCCATGGTGCAACTCGGCAAGCTCTATCGGACGGGTCTGGGCGTGTTGCAGAACTTCGACCTGACGCTGGATTGGCTACGCAAGGCGGCCGAGGGCGGCGATGCCGAGGGGATGCTGGAACTCGGTCGGCTGTACCGGTCGGGCACGGGTGTCAAGCAGGATCTGGTCGAGGCCTACGTGTGGTTCAATCGCGCTGCGGCATCCCTGCACAGCGAGGCAGTGGGCGAGCGCGAGAACGTCGCGCTGCGGCTGAGCCCGGAAGAACTGCGCAAGGCGCAGACCCGCTCGGAACAAGATCATGCGAGGGCGGCCCATGCCCCCCCCGAGGCGCCGAAGCCCGAGAACGTGGCGCAGCGCTGATCGGCGACCGGCATCCGGCATCCGGAACCATCGACACAC
>SHNC01000020.1 GCA_004295105.1 Betaproteobacteria bacterium
CTTCGGCTGGGTGAAGGATATCGGCATGCTGCGCCGTTTGATGGCGCGCGGCCTGGACAAGATTCGCGCGCATGCGCTGCTCAATTTCGCCGCGTACAACCTGACGCGATTGGGCAATTTGCTGGCGCCGTAATTCGTTGGCGCTCGCGCGCCATTCGAAGTGCGGCACGAGATCGGAAACGACGTCTTTGCAGCGACGGGAGCGCTGCTGAATTGCGGTTGCGGAATCGGCTCGAAGGACAGCGGGAAAGTGCTTCATGGCGAACCACGCCGGGGTTCTTCAGAGTCAATTTTTCCCAGCCAAGCTGGAAGCCGAAGGTGATGACGCAATTTTCAACACCCTGCTAATCGACGATGCACAACAACGGGCGCGGAGGGGTGCCAAGTGTCGCGCAGGTGGGAAATGCATACTGCCAGAGCCGTCCGTACCATACCGCGTGCGCGCGTTTGTGCACGACTAGCGTCGCCGCGCACAAACACCGGTCACACGTGGAAAGGCATCGTCAGAAGAATCGATATGTGTAATCGAGATACACCCGATGGTCGGTGTTGTCCTGTAGGACGCCATCCACCCGACCGGTTTTGTCGGAGTTGTAGTCAAGGTACCGGTAACGGAGATTCAAGCCCTTGAGCAGCGGGATCTGGTAGCGCACATCGACTTCCAGTTCACTTTCGTCCGCCTTGCCCAGTGACGCAACGTGACTGTTCCTGGCTCCGGTGCCCTGCTTGTACTTGACCGTTGTCTTGAGCCCCTTGACATAGTCTTTCCAATCGTAGCTGGCACGAGCCATCCAGACCGTCTCGTCGTTGTTCGTCATGTCCGCCAGCACGCCACCCGTGGGAAACGGGTTCATGCCGTGGTCGCCGGTGAAATTGTCCTCGATCCACGCGCCATCGAACTTCGCTACTGCAGCCCCCAGCATGACGTTTCCGGCCGTCCACTCCGCATCCAGATAAACGCCGCGCCCGTCGTTGTCGCTGCGGGTCACGCCGGCACGCGCGCCGGGGACGTCCTCGTCGTCCAGTTCGGCCCCCTCGGCGGCCGTGACGAACAGCTTGCCCGCATCTCGCGAGGTATGCAGACCGGCACTCAGCTTCAGCTTGTTCTTGTCCGCCAGACTGAACGTATAAGCCCCTACGAGGCCGACCTTGGTGAGGAAGTCCTTCGAATTCAGGTACTCGAGGTTGATTTCGTAGGGCCCCATCGCATAGCGCGCGCCTGCGGCGGCGACGTAGTCGATGTCGCCCTCGTCGGAACGATCGGTCGCGAATTTCTCGAAATGCGCTTCGCCGCGCCGCGACCACTCGTCGAACATCGCGCCGTAGAGCGTGAGCCCCGGGATGAGCGTCAGTTGGCCGCTTGCACCGGAGTAGGTGTTGGGCACCGCACGGCTCGTCGAGCTGATCAGGAGCAGGCTGTCATATAGTTGCCGGCCAATCTTGAGCTGGGCCTTGTCCTGGTACTTCAGCTTGACGAACGCTTGGGCGACCTTGCCGAAGGAGTCGTGCAGCTCTCCGTTGTTGTCGGCGGAGAGCACGTCAGTGGTGACAAAGCCGGTCGCATCGAGCTTGGTGACACTGTAGCCCGACACGCCGAATCCGACGATGTCGCCGAAGTACGGTGACTCGTAGTTGAGCTGCAGGCCGAGCCCGGTCTGGGTGCGATCCCTCGAGGATGTCTCGAACTCGCGGTCGAAATGCACGCCGCGCACTTTCAGTTCCAGCTTGTGCCCGTCCTCTTCGGCCGCCACGCAGATCGCCGGCGCAAACAGCCCGGCCACGAGCAGGGGCAGGACGCCCGCATTGATCTTCTTCATCCCTTCCTCCTTGGTTGGATTCGTTTTCTCGCCGTCGCCCCGGACTTCGGCCAGGGTCGTCATGAGCTCTCTCAGCCGCAGTGGATTTCTTCCGAGACTGTCGAGCACAGGCGAAGTATGGGGACCGTACTTAATTGCGTGAAATGCAGAACTTCGAACGATTGATGCGAAAGTCGCAACATGAGGCCGGCGCGTGCCGACGGCGGCCTCCAGGCTTCCGACGACGCGCGCTTGGTTATTTCGGGACCGTTGCGGTTATGCGGCTTGGCCGGGGTCGCACAGAGGAACGTGAACGGCCCCCCGAAACAGTGGGCGGGCCGTCCGGATCAGGCCTGCGGACTGGATGAGCGGAATGCCGTCGGCCCCCTTCGCCGAGACGTCGAGGCGGATGTCCAGCGTTCCGGCAGGCTGCTCGATGGTCACGAGGTACGGGTCGTCAGACTTCGGCCGGGCGAGACCTTGCACCACGGAGCCGGGAATGATGCTCGCGGCCGCGAGGCACAGCGCGCCAGTCACGGCATAGGCAGAGTGGCAGCTCCACGGGGTGAAGTAGCGCGAGGCGATCACGCCGCGGCCCTGTGGCGACGCAACCAGCGCGATCTTCGGCAAGACCTTGTCGCGCACGTCGCCGAGTCCTGCCAGCAGCGCAACCTGCAGCCGGATGGACTCGAGTCGAATCTTCAGTTTCCGGTCGGCATCGAGTTCGGCCTTCGTCTCGTGGCCGGTCTTGCCCATCGCTTCGGCCGGGACGAAGATCAGCGGCGTCGAGAAGTCGATACAGGACACTTCCACGCCATCGACGACGTCGACGACACGCCCGGTCGGCAGCAGGCGTCCCGTCTTGGCACCGGCGGCATCACGGAAATTCAACTGGATCGGCGCGCCACTGCCGGGGACGCCGTCGATTCGGGCGAGTCCGTCGTAGCTCACCTTGCCGCCAGGAGTCTGGATCACGGCCTCGACGATCTTGCCGGTGTTCACGTTGAGGATGCGCAGGGTCGTGACGGGGTCGGTTGCAGCGACCAACCCGTTCTCGATTGCGAAGGGCCCGACGCCGGCGAGCATGTTGCCGCAGTTCGGCGTCGTGTCGACCGTGGCCGTTTCCACCGACACCTGGGCAAAGAGGTACTCGATGTCGATGTCGGCCCGGGACGACGGGCTCACGATGACCACCTTGCTCGTGAGCGTGTCGCCGCCGCCGATGCCGTCGATTTGGCGCGCATGGGGCGACCCCATCGCCGCGAGCAGTACCCGGTCGCGCTCAGAGGGATCAGCGGGGAGGTCCGCCGCGTGGAAATACGGCCCCTTCGACGTGCCTCCACGCATCAGCGTGCAAGGGATGGTCAGCATCATGGTGGTGTTCCTCCGTCTCAACGATGGCGCGATTCTGGGCGCACGACGGAGAAACCTGAAATGCAATAATCGATATTACTTTTGCGAGAACGGCATTATTAGGACGGCGCGGTGCCCTGACCGGATGTCGCCTGTTCCCCGGTCACGAATCGCCGTACATGGGCGAATGCCTCACGAAAGTAGGCCTCGTAGGTATCCTGATCGACGAAGCCCAGGTGCGGGGTGCACAGGATTGCCGGGTGATTCAGGTAAGGTGCCGCGCCATCCGGCTCGTCCTCGAAAACGTCCAGCGCTGCGGCACCCGGTCGGCCACGGGCGAGCGCGTCGAGCAGGGCGCCCGGTGCGAGAAGTTCTGCACGGCTGGTGTTCACCAGCAAGGCATCCGGACGCATGCACGCGAGATCGTCGGCATCGATCATGTGGCGCGTGTCGGGGCCGAGCCGCAGATGCAGCGTCAGGACGTCGAGTTGCGCCAGGAACTCGCTGCGGTCGGCGATGAACTCGTAGCCTGCACCCGCTGCCGCTTCCCGTGACTGCTCGCGCCCATGCACGGCGACGCGCATCCCGAAGGCCCGCCCGATGGCCGCGACGCGAGCGCCGATCTTGCCGAGCGACCAGACCCCGAGCGTTCGACCGTGCATGGCCCGTCCGAGCTGTTCATCCTCGATATGCTCGCGGCTACGCTGCCACTGCCCCTGCGACAGGTGGGCCGCGTAGGGCAGCAAGCGGCGCGACGCAGCGAGGATCAACGCCCAGGTCAGCTCGGTCGGCGCGATCGGATTGCCGCCGCCGTCGCGGACTTCGACGCGCCGCCGCTTGGAGGCCTCGAGATCGATGCAGCCGGAAAGGCGCCCTGTCTGGACGATCAGTTTCAGCCGCGGCAGGGACTCGATGACGCGAGCGGTGATCTGCGTGCGCTCGCGAATCAGCACCAGGCAATCCGTATCCTGCAGCGCGGCGATCAATCCGTCCTCGTCGACGAATCGTTCCGCGAACGTCTGGAGGCTTACCGGAATGCCCTCAAGCTCCTTCGTGGCTGCGAGGCGCGGGACTACGCCCTGATAGTCGTCGAGTATCGTCACTCTCATCAGCTTTCTCCCCTACCTGTTGCAAGATTCTCGGGTGGCTGCGTCGGCATCGCGTTCGGCCGCGCCCGGGTGCCGGATTCCGAGCGCCGCATAGATCGGGCGCAGATGCATGCGTAAGAATTTCAGCTTGAGCCGGAAATGAAGACTCGCGAGCAGGAGCGTCAATCCCGCCGCGATTTCGGTGGTTTCAGCACCCGCGTGATCGGCGATGATTCCCGCAAGCAGGCTTCCGACGGCGGCCGCGCCGAGGTTCGCGGCGGTGTAGAAGGCAAGCACGCGGCCCCGCAGCACGTCGGGCAGGATCGTCTGCAGCACCGTATTGCTCGACGCGTTGCCGGAAATGATCCCGAAGCCAAGCAGGAACAACATCCCCGCCCCCAGCCAGAGCGTGTCCGACAATACGAATCCGATAAGCGCCAGCGCCGCGAGCAGGTTTCCCCCGGCAATCACACCGGTGAGCCCCCTCACGGACCGGCGCATCACGAGATGCAGGGACGCACACAAGGCCCCGGCGCCCGCGCTGCCGAGGAGTATTCCGAGGGTATCGGGTCCCCCGGCGAAGACGTCGCGGGCAAAAACCGGCATCAGGGGCACATAGCTTGCGGCCAGGAAGTTGAGCAACGCGACCTGCATCAGCAGCTTGCGGACCGGCAGGTTGCTCCGCACGAACTCCGCCCCCTCTCGCATCGCAGCGGCGAACGGGACGGCGAGCGCCGGCTGGCGTGTGATGCGGATACACAGCAGGGCCGCAATCACGGCGAGAAACGAAACGGCGTTCAAGGCGAAGCACGCCGCCTCCGAGGTCATCGCCAGCACGGCGCCGGCGAAAGGCGGTCCGACAAAGCGCGCGGTGTTGAAGATCAGCGAATTCAGCGCGATTGCATTGGGTAGATCGTCCGGGTCGGCGATCAGAGGCGCGGCAAGCGCATGCCGAAGCGGCGCATCAAAGCTGTTGAGTACGCCCAGCAATGCCGACGCGATCAGGATCTGCAGCGGGGTGATCGCCCCCGAGAATGTCGAAACTGTCAGGAAGCTCGCCTGGATCAGCATCATGAGCTGCACGAGCAGCATCAGGCGTTTGCGCTCCACGCGGTCGATGACGAGTCCGGCGAAGGGCGCGACAACGAGTTGCGGCGCCTGGGCGAGGAACGCGACGGTTCCGAGCAATGCGGCGGAGTCCGTGAGTCGATAGACGAGCCAGCCGAGTGCCACCTGCTGAGTCCAACTGCCCAGCAGCGACACCGACTGACCGCAGAAGTAGAGCCGATAGTTGCGATGACGCAGTGCGCGCCAGGACCGGCCGGACGTCCGCGGCGCGACGGTCGCGGCCGCGTTTCCGACCCGGTCCGGGCCCACTGGCGTCACTCGCTGCCGACGCCGACCGGATTGGGCGCGCGCTTCTCGATGGCCCATTTCAGAAGCGCGGCGGTGCGAAAGATGCCGTGGGCGAACTTGCCGTAGGGCATCGTCAGGAACAACGCCATCACCGCGCCGAGATGTGCGGCAAGGAGGAGTGCCATCGCTGCAGTGTCGCGTCCAGCGAGGAGCGCGAGGCCTGTGGCGCTGGTGAGCAGCAGCAGCGCGATGAAGCCGCGGTCCATCGGTTTTTGCGCGGCGTCCCCGTGCCGCGCATGGCGCCGCACGTTCAGCCACAGCAGGCCTGCCGGACCGACGAGCAAGCCGATCCCGCCCAGGGTGCCGAGCAAAACTGGAAGGCTCGTAATCGCGTACGGCGCTGCCCAACCGAAGACGTAATGGTAAAGCGTCGCGACACAGGTCGCAGCAAAGCACAGCATGAAGCCGTAGAAGGTCAGGTGGTGGAAGCGTCGCCGCGCGAGGGTGCTGGCGTCGTCCGCATTCGGGCAGCCTTGCCCGTGGCCGCCGTCGAGGTACTTGAGCTTGAGCACGTCCTGCGCCGTCTCCGCGATCGCTGCGGCATTGGGGTCTCCCGCCGAGATGCCGCGCCAGAATTTCGCGACCCCCAGGCCCAGCGCGACCGCGACGAACAGGAACACCGGCCCGAACATCGACACCAGCAGGTTGTGCGGGAAGATCGCGTAGAAATCGCCGGCGAGCGGGGCATGGAACAGCGTGCCGTTCTTCGCCAGGGCCATCATCAGGAAGAGCGCGAGGCCGGCCGCAAGCGCCAGCGCGACGGTCAAGCCATTGTTGCGGTAGAGGGTGCCGAGGCTGCTCGGCCACGCGAAGTCCGAGTAGGTCTGGCCGCGAACCTTGGCCATCGCCTGCGGGATGTTGACCGCGAACTCGTGCGGCGGTGCGTACTGGCACGCGTGGAGGCACGCGCCGCAGTTGTGGCAGAGATTCGCGAGGTAATGGATGTCGGCCTGAGCGAATTCGAGCCGGCGTGTCATCGCCGGGAAAACCGCGCAGAAACCTTCGCAGTAGCGGCAGGCGTTGCAGATCTTCATCACCCGTTCGACTTCGGCTTCCGCGGCGCTGGGCGCGATGACGCCCTCGGCCAGGTCGCTCGCTTCGCGGAGCAAGGCTTCAAGCTGTTGCATGTTCGACTCCTTCCTTCGTGGCCGCGGCGGCCGCCGAAGCGCCCGCGATACGGCCGAATACCGTTCCGATCGTCATGCCGACGCCAGCGGTGTAGCCCTGCCCGAGTACGTTGCCGGCCATCATTTCGCCGGCGACGAATAGATTGCGGCTCGGTTCGCCCTCGAAGTGCGCGGCCGCACGCTCGTCAACCTTCAGGCCGAGGTAGGTGAAGGTGATGCCGGGCTTGAGGGCATAGCCATAGAAGGGCGGCGTATCGAGCGGCAACGCCCAGTGGCTCTTTGCCGGCGTCACGTCGTCGGTATGGCAGTCGTCGAGCACCGTGTGGTCGAAGGTGCCGACGCGGCAGGCGGCGTTGTAGTCGTGCACCGTGCGCACGAAGGCCTCTTCGTCGAGGCCGAGCTGGCGCGCGAGCCCTTCGAGGGTGTCGGCCTTCGCGCCGGGGAACACAGGGGGCATGAAGCGACCGACGGCTTTCGAATCGATGACCGAAAATCCGACCTGGCCGGGCTGCTGGGCGACGAGCCGGCCCCAGATCGCGTAGCGCTTGGGCCAGAAATCCTCGCCTTCGTCATAGAAACGTTGCGCATGCTTGTTGACGACGATGCCGAGGGAGACGCAGTCGATGCGCGTGCAGATCCCGCCGTCGTAGAGCGGCGCGCGCGCATCGACCGCGACGCAGTGCGATTGCGAGGGATCGCCGATCGTGTCCGCCCCGGCCTCCATCATCGCTTTCAGCAACACACCGAGATTGAAGCGCGTGCCGCGGATCGCAAAGTTGTCCGCCGGCCACTCGCCGTCGGCATTCTGACCCCATGCTTCGCGCAGCCACTCCCGGTTGGATTCGAAGCCGCCGGAGGCGAGCACGCAGGCACGTGCCGCGATGCGTTCCTGTCCGATCCAGGCGGCACGGAACTGGCCATCGACCACTTCCAGTCGATCAACCGGCGCCTCGTAACGGATGCGCACCCCCAGCGCTTCGGCGCTGCGGTAATAGGCATTCACGAGCGCCTTCCCGCCCCCCATGAAGAAGGCGTTGGTGCGCGACAGATGCAGCGTGCCCGAAAGGGAAGGCTGGAAATGCACGCCGTGCCTGCGCATCCAGTCACGGCAGCGCGAGGACTCGCGGATCGCCAGCCGCGCGAGTTGCTCGTTGGTGCGACCACCGGTGACCTTCTTGAGGTCCAGCCAGAACTCTTCTTCCGGATAGGCGTCGGTGAGCACGTCCTGGGGAGCGTTGTGCATGCAACGCAGGTTGCGCGTGTGGCTGGAGTTGCCGCCACGCCATTCGCGCGGCGCGGCTTCCAGCAGCAGCACGGAAGCGCCTGCCTCGCGGGCGGTCAGCGCCGCGCACAACGCCGCATTGCCGCCACCGATGACGAGCACGTCTGGGGTGCTCGAGGTATCTTCTTTCATGTCCTGAACTCCATTCGGGGCTGTTTCCGCGTCGTGCCTCACCGCAATCTGCGGTCCTACGCACGTCGACAGCTCCACTATTGCGTCTGGCGCACCGCTTGCCCTAAGCCGCTCCGATATCGCGTCATCTCGAATCGAGATGGCCGGTCGCGACCCCGCGCCAGCGGCCCTCGTCGATGAGCTGACGCACGACACGGGTCACCATGCCGCGCGTCGCCAGCGCAGCCGGCGACAACTCGTCGTCGGAGAGACTGCACAGGAGATTCCGGCGGGAAGTCCCGTCGTCCGTGATCTCGCTCCAGCTCAGGCGCGACATCCCATCGGGCTGGCGCGCGAGCGCAGCCCAGGGTTGCAGCGTTGCCGCCATGCCGCGCGCTACCATGTCCATCAGTACGTAGAGTGAATCGACTTCGGCGATGACTGCGGGACGCGTGCCGAGCGCCGTGAATGCGGTGTCGATGACCCGCCGCAGACCGTGACGCGGAGTCGGCAGCACAAGCGGGACATCGACGATGTCCGCGAGCCGAGTCGGCAAGGCCGGGGGGCGTGCGCTGGCACCGCAGATGAAGAACAGACGCTCTTCCAGCAGGGGCTGCACACTGCACCGGCTCGCAGGTCCGGTGTCGAAGAGGACGGCGAGATCGAGCTCGCGGCCGTTCAACATCTGGCCAAGGTGACCGGACATGCCCTCGACCAGGTGAATGCGGATGTCCGGATAGTGCTCACGCATCGCCTCGATCAGAGGGAAGCCGAGCACCCCGGATGTCGATGGCGCAAGGCCGATACTGGCGATGCCCGACAGGCGCGATTGCTGCGCGGCCGTCGTCGCCTCCTTGGCATGGCGCAGGGCGAGCTGCGCATGGGCGAGGAAGGCGATGCCGGCATCGGTCGGCATCACCCCGGTCGCCGTACGCTGCAGCAGCCGCGTCGCGAGTTCGCCTTCGAGGCGCTGGATCTGCAGACTGACCGCAGATTGAGCGATACCGAGGTCGAGCGCGGCCTGGCTGATGCTGCCGAGTTCGATCGTGCGTACCAAATAGCGCATCTGTCTGAGTTCCATGTGCCGGCTCTCCTTTCGAGGCGTCTCTCCTCGACACGGGGCGACGCAGTGCTAGTTCGTGCTCAGCACCGCCACCGCTGCGAGTTCGTCGGGGTTCTCACGTCCGTCCGGTGGGCGTCTTACTGTCGGAGTCGGCTCACGGGCGGGAGGCTTCCACCCGTGGAACGGCGCCGCCCTCTGTTCCGGCATTCGCGTCGTCCACATTGCGTCACTCATCGCGCCACTCCCGCCGCACGGTGCAGCACCTTGTCCACCATCACGCCCGCCTGTCCAAGGTAGTTCGCCGGGTCGCACATGCGCGCCAGCGCGTCGCGGTCGAGGTGGACGTTGATCTCCGGATGCTCGGCAAGGATGTCGAGCAGCGGCTGGTTCGTGCGGATGGCCTCACGACACAGGTCGTACACCAGATCGTGCGCATACTCGCGACCGATGTAAGGTCCGAGGCCCATCATGACCGCCTCCGACATGACGAGCCCGTTGGTGATGTCGATGTTCGCGCGCATCTTCCCTGCGTCGACCTCGAGGCCCTCGAGCACGAAGCGCGTCTGCTTGAGCGCACCGGCGAGCAGGCAGAACGCCTCGGGCAGTGCGATCCACTCGATCTCCCACGGGCCGGTGGACCGCTCGTGGTCGGCGATCATCGCGTCCATCAGCGCCGCGGCGTGCTGGCGCACGACCGACACGGCAGCGTGGATATAGCAGCTCGAGATGGGGTTGCGCTTCTGCGGCATCGTGCTGCTCGAACCGCGACCGGGGTGGAACGGCTCATACACCTCGGCCACCTCATGCTGCATCATCAGCTTGACGTCCATTGCAATCTTGCCAAGCGAACCGCCGACGAGGCCAAGGAAGGCCCCCACCTCAGCGATCGTGTCGCGAACCGTGTGCCATGCAATGTCGGGCTGCGCCAAGCCAAGCTCGGCCATCAATCCCGCCTGGGTCTCCATGGCGCCCCGCTCGATCGACGCGAGCGTGCCGCAAGCCCCGCCGAATTCGCCCATCAGCACGCGCGGCTTGAGCTGCGCGAGGCGCTCACGGTGGCGTTCGATACCAGCCAGGATCGCGGCGGTCTTGAAGCCGAAGGTGACAGGAATCGCCTGCTGTAGGTTGCTGCGGCCAATCACCGGCGTGTCGCGATGGCGGCGCGAGATCTCAACGAGTGCCGCCGAAATTGCCCGCAGGTCGGCGTCGACAAGATCCAGAGCCTCCTGAATCTGGAGTACGGTTGCCGTGTCCGTGATGTCCTGCGTCGTCGCCCCCCAGTGGCAGTACTCGCCGAGTTTGTCACGACACAGCGCGTTGAGCTGCGAGACGACGCCAAGTATTGGGTAGCCGATGCGCTCCGTCTGAGCGCGTAGCTTGTCCATGTCGATCTTGTCGATGTCGCAATTCTTTACGATCTCGTCGGCGGCTTCCTGCGGGATGATGCCGAGCCGGCCCTGCACGACGGCGAGTGCCCGCTCGATCTCAAGGTATTTGGCGGTGCGGTTGCGGTCGGACCAGACCTGACGCATCGCGTCCGTGCTGAAGATGTTGCCGAAGATGCTTGAATCGATGATGGTCGCGCCCATGGGACGTTCTCCTGAATGCTTGAAATGTGGGAATGCTGTATTGGGGTTGTTCGGCTAGCCGAGGCTGGAGCGGCTGCGCGCCACGATCGCCTGCGCCTTGAGCACCACCGGACGGTCGATCATCCGGCCGTCGAGCTGCACCGCGCCGTCCGATGTTTGCGCCGCAGCGAGCACGCGCTCGGCCCATGCCAGTTCGTCGGGGGACGGGCGGCAGGCTTCGTGGACGACAGCGACCTGCCTGGGGTGAATGCACAGCTTCGCGCCGAAACCGAAGGCGCGAGCGGAGGCAAAGTCCGCGCGGATGCGCGCCTCGTCGTCAATGGCGGACGTCACGCCGGCGACCGGGGAGGCGAGCTCGGCGCAGCGCGAGGCGATCGCGATCCGGGCCGACGCGTAGGCGAGGCCGGCCTCGTCGCCCGACAGATCGAGGTCGATCGCATAGTCCAGCGTGCCGAATGCCAGCCGCAACACGCCCTCGCTCGCCGCGATGTCGTCCACATTGCGCACGCCGCGCGCCGTCTCGATCAGCGGCAACACCGCGACCGCCGGCGACGCGGCGTCGATGACGTGGCGGACCTGCTCGCGCCATTCGGTCTTGGGCAGCATGACCTGTCGGGCGCCGATGGCTTTGAGCAGCGCAAGATCGTCCGCGAAGCAGGGCGACTGCGCGTCGTTGATGCGCACGACGATGCGTGAGGCCGCGCCCGCGTGTCCCGCGAACCAGTCCGCGATCGCATCCCGTGCAAGGGATTTCTCGGCGTTGGCGACGGCATCTTCCAGGTCGAGGACGATTGCCCCGGCTCCGGCTGCCAGCGCCTTGTCGAAACGCTCGGGCCGGTTGCCCGGCACGAAGAGATAGGTGAACGGCATGTGCATGGCCTTAACTCCCGCCGCTCAGATCACGCCGTCACGGCGCAGGGCCGCGATGCGTTCGGCTTCGTACCCGAGTCCCGCGAGGATCGCCGCGCTGTGCTCGCCGAGCGCGGGAACGGGGTCCATGCGCGGCTCGCCCTCTTCCCACGACCCGGGGGGGAGCAAGGCCGGCACGACACCGGCGGCGGTGCTGACCTCGCGCCAGCGACCGCGCGCCTTGAGCTGCGGGTGGTCCCACACGGCGTGCATGTCATTCACGTGGGCGTTGGCGATCTGGGCCTCTTCCAGGCGGGCGATGACCTGCTCGGCGGTCAGCGCGGCAAAGGCGTCGAGGATGATCGCGCGCAGCTCATCGCGCGCCGCGCTGCGCCGCGAGTTGCTCGAAAAGCGCTCCTCGCGTGCGAGCCCGGGCTGAAGCAGCACCTTCTCGCAGAAAGCCCCCCATTCGCGTTCGTTCTGCAGGCCGAGCATGACGACCTTGCCATCGCCGGCAGGGAACGGCCCGTAGGGATAGATCGTCGCGTGCGAGGCGCCGGTGCGGCGCGGCGGCGAAGCGCCGTCGAACGCGTAGTAGAGCGGATAGTTCATCCACTCGACGAGGCTTTCCAGCATCGAGATGTCCAGATGCTGACCGCGGCCGGTCTTCTGCCGCTGCAGCAGCGCCGCGAGGATGTTGCTGTAAGCGTACATGCCGGCCGAGATGTCGGCGATTGACGGTCCCGCCTTCGACGGCTCGGCTTCCGTGCCGGTTACCGACAGGAAACCCGACTCGCTCTGAATCAGCAGGTCGTAGGCCTTCTTGTCGCGATACGGGCCGTCGCTGCCGTAACCCGAGATGTCGCACACGATGACCTCCGGCTTGAGCAAAGAGAGCTCGCGGTACGACAGCCCCAGGCGCGCTGCCGCGCCGGGCGCGAGGTTCTGCACGACGATGTCGGCCTCCTCGACGATCAGGCGCTTGAGGATCGCCTGCGCCTCGGGATGCTTGACGTCGAGCGTCAGGCTCTCCTTCGAGCGGTTGGTCCACACGAAGTGCGACGCCAGCCCGCGCACGCGCTCGTCGTAGCCGCGGGCGAAGTCGCCAACACCCGGGCGCTCGACCTTGATGACACGGGCGCCGAGGTCGGCGAGCTGACGAGTTGCGAACGGCGCGGCGATCGCGTGTTCGAGCGTGATGACGGTAATGCCTTCCAGGGGTCTCATTGCGTGCTCCTCACTTGATCACCGCCGTGGCTTCCATCGTCAGCCAGCCCTCGTGATCCTTCGCCCACAGGCGGATGGTCTTGCCGTCGGCCTGCGGCTCGCCGCAGACGAAGAAGTGGTTGATGTCGAACACGGGGCGGATCGCGCGGAACTCGTACCGGACGACCTCGGCGTCGGGCATCTGGTGGCGCAGCAGGTCGAGCAGCAGCGTGGCGATCATTGGGCCATGGACGATCAGACCCGGATAGCCCTCGACCTCGGTCACGTACTTGCGGTCGTAATGGATGCGATGCCCGTTGAAGGTCAGCGCCGAGTAGCGGAACAGCAGCACGTCGTCCGGCACCCACTTCTTCTCCCACATCGAGCTCGCAGGGGCGGCCTTCGGTGGCGGGGCAACGTCGTCGGGCTTCGGTGCTTCCCGGTAGACGATGTCGTGGAACTCGGTGAGGGCAACGTCCGATTCGCCGTCACGGCGGATCTCGTGGCGCACCTTGACGAACACCAGCGGGCCGGTGCGACCGGTCTTCTCGGTCACGTCGTGTATGGTCGAGGTGCGCGTCATCGCGTCGCCGATCGCGAGCGGCTTGTGGAACTCGAACTGGCTGCCTGCCCACATCCGCCGCGGCAGCGGCACCGGGGGCAGGAAGCCGCCGCGCCTGGCGTGGCCGTCGGCGCCGATCTCTGACTGTCGATGCAGCGGCAGGAAGTACAGCCAGTGCCACAGTGCCGGCAGCGGGGTGCCGACAGCGGGGCGTTCGGCGGGACGATCGAAGGTGGCCGACAGGGCGGCATAGGGGGTGGCGGTGGCGATGTCGGAGACTTCCTCCGAGCGGCCGATCCAGTCCTTGAGATTCATACGGGATTCTCCGTTGGGGCATGCACAGGCGAGACGGTGCACTGCTGCGGGCGCAGCGGGACAGGGCATCAGGGCGTCACATCATTCCGAGGGTCTTGGGCAGCCATAGGGAGAGCGGCGGCCAGTAGGTGACGATCGCGAGGAACACGAGCATGGTCAGCAGCCAGGGGCCGACCGCCTTGCTCATGTCGGTCAGGCCGAGCTTGCTGATGCCGCTGGCGACGTAGAGGTTGAGGCCGACCGGGGGCGTGATCATGCCGATCTCCATGTTCACCGTGATCATGATGCCGAAGTGCACCGGATCGATCCCCAGGCTCATCGCGATCGGGAACAGGATCGGCGCGAAAATCAGGATGATCGATGCCGGTTCCATGAAGTTGCCAGCGATCAGCAGGATGATGTTTGCCATCAGCAAGAAGCCGATCACGCCCAGGCCGCTCGAGATGATCCACTCCGACATCGCCTGCGGGATCTGTTCGTTGGTCAGCAGGAAGGAGAACAGCACCGCGTTGGTGATGATGTACAGCAGCATCGCCGACAGGTTGGCCGACGAGATCAACACGCTCTTCAGGTCCGACAGGCGCAGGTCCTTATAGACGAAGACGGCGATCACGAAGGCATACACGGCGCTCATTGCCGCCGCCTCGGTTGCGGTGAAGACGCCGGAATAGATCCCGCCCATCACCACGATGATCAGCAGCAGACCCCAGATCGACTCGCGGAAGGCCTTGAGGCGCTCGGGCCAACTGGCACGCACCGCGCGCGGGAAGTTGTTCTTGCGTGCGATCCACCAGGTGGTGAACATCAGCATCCCGGCGAGGACCAACCCCGGCACCACGCCCGCCATGAACAGCGCACCGATCGAGCTGTTGGTCGATACGGCGTACATAACCATCGCGATCGAAGGTGGGATCAGGATTCCCAGACCGCCGGCCGAAGCCACCACGCCGGCACCGAACTTCTTCGGATAGCCTGCCTTGACCATCGCCGGCAGCAGGATCGAGCCGATCGCCACCACCGTCGCCGGGCTGGAACCGGACACCGCGGCGAACAAGGCGCACGCTACCACCGCGCTGAGGCCCAGACCGCCGGGAAAATGACCGACCATCGAGGTGGCGAAGGCGATCATCCGTTTCGCCACCCCACCATGGGTCAGGAAGTTGCCCGCCAGGATGAAGAAGGGCACTGCCATGATTTCGAACTTCTCGATGCCGGTGAAGAGCTTCAGCGCGACGCTCTCGATCGGTACCGAGGTCATGAAGAACAGGAAGCTCAGGACCGTGAGGCCGAGCGAGATCGAGATCGGCATGCCGCTGATCATCAACACCAGCAGCAGCACGAAGATGATGGCTGCACTCATCGCGCACCTCCGGATTGGTCGTTGTTGTCCTGCTTTACGTCGCGCGGGTAGATCGGGCTCGGATCGGGCATATCGAGTCCCACATCCACCTCCTCGTCCATCCCCTCGACATGGCCGTGATCGTGGTGAGGGAGTTCGCCGGTGCGGATGAACGAAACGCAGACCTGCAGGAAGCGGAAGCACATCAGTGCGCTGCCGAGCGGGATGGCTGAGTACACGATCCAGGTCGGCCACTCCAGATCGACCGTCACCGGGCCTTCGAGCGCCTCGCCGGTATCCAGTCCGAGGGTGCTGAAGATCGCGTAATGGGCGCCGTTCTCCCACACGAAGTGGCCGCCCAGGGTGGCGATGATGCCGGTGAAGAGCGCGCCGGCAAGCAGGCCGAAGACGATGAACTTGGCGCGGGTCTTGTCGGCAAGTCGGTTGATCAGCACATCGACGCCGACGTGAATGCCGGTGCGGACGCCGTAGGCCGCGCCGAACTTGGCCATCCAGACGAACATGATGATGGTGAGTTCCTGCGCCCAAGCCAGGTTGATCGAGATCAGCCAGTCCTGCAGACCTGGGATTGCAAGCCCTGATGCATAGCGATGGATGACGGCTACGAAGGTGATGACTGTCGCGGCACCGATTAGGAGCGTGATCAGCCATTCCTCGAGTTGGTCAAGGAATTTCATGGGATTCTCCCGGGAGGAGTGAAGCGGGCCTGAGGGCGGAACGGTGCCCCGTCCGCCGCAGAGGGCATACTCAGTTGACGGTGACGCCGGTTTCCTTGCGGATCGCCTCGATCAGATCCTTGCCGATGCGCGGCGCCATTTCGTCCTGAACCGGCAGCATCGCCTTCATCCAGGCCCTCCTCTCGTCCGACGTCGGCGTGTGTACCTGAGTCTTGCCTGAGGCTTTGATGGCGGCCAGCGACTTGGCGTCATCCTCGACGGCGGCGCGGGTGTTGTAGTCGGTGGCGTCCTTCATTGCGGCTTCAAGCTCGGTACGGATGTCCGCCGGCAGCTTTGTCCAGAACGCCTTGTTCACCACCACGACGTAACCACTGTAGGTGTGATTGGTGAGGGTGACGTGTTTCTGCACCTCATACTGCTTCTGGGTGTAGAGGTTGGAGAGGTTGCCGTCGGCGCCGTCGACGACGCCGGTCTGCAGTGCCTGGTAAACCTCAGAGAACGCCATCGCCTGCGGGATGGCACCGACCGAGCGCATGATCGATTGATTGACCTTGGATGAGTTGATCCGCATCTTCAGGCCCTTCATGTGGTCGGGCGTGGGGATCGGCTTGTTCGCGCTCAGGACCCGGAAGCCGGCATCCCAGAAGGCCAGGCCCACCATTCCGCGCGGCTCGATCTTCTTCAGCAGCGAGGCACCGATCGGGCCCTGGGTCACGCGGTGCAGCGCTGCCTCGTCGGGAAAGATGTAGGGGAGATCAAAGACCTCGAATTCCTTCACGCCCGCCGGTCCGAACTTGCCAGCAACCGGGGCGAGCATCTGTACCGATCCCATCTGCAGCGCTTCGAGTTCCTCCTTGTCTTTGTAGAGCGTGCTATTGGCATAGACCTCGACCTTGACTCGGCCCTTGGTGCGCTCTTCGGCAACCTTCTTGAAGTATTCGGCAGCCTGTCCCTTGGGAGTGTCGGCAGCCGCGACATGGGAGAACTTGATGACGATCGGATCCTGGGCGAAGACTCCGCCGGAGAATGCGATGCCGAGAGCGGTAGTCACTGCGAATAGGGTTTTCATGGCGTGTCTCCTTGGTGTGGGTGTAAAGCTGGTGTGTTGATGATCGTTCGATCAAGTCGAGGTACGTACGAACACCTCACCGCTTAGCAGCGGCCTGGCCGATGTCACAATCGAGGCGGAATCGATTACGGGCACCTCGTGGAGGGCATGGGGTGCAACGTGCAGGTCACAGGCCATCTGACCGCTGGGGTGCTCGATGGTGATGCGGTGCGGTGCGTTTTCGTCGATCTCTGCGAGTTCCTCTGCGACGGTGTCCGGCGTGTGACATGCAGCCGCCAGTGCCAATGCGCCCGTGGCCGCGTGCACCGGATGGCAGCTCGACGGAACGAAATAGCGCGACGCAATGCTTCCACCGTTGCGCGGCGCCGCGATCATCGCGATCTTCGGTACCCCGCGATCCGGTGAAACCTCCAACCTCATGAGGGCTGCGGCGGCAACGCGAATCGACTCCAGGCGCTGAAGAAAGTCGGTGTCGCCGTCGAGTTCTTCCTTCGACTCGCGTCCCGTCTTGCCGAGAGATACGGCCTTCACGAAAACGATGGGAATCGCGAAATCCATGCAGGTAACGGGAAGCCCATCGATCACATCCTGGGCATTTCCGGTCGGGAGCAGGTGCCCGGTCCGCGTCCCCGCCGGATCGAGAAAATTGAGGGTCACGGGCGCGCTGGTGCCCGGCACGCCGTCGAGATGAAAGCTCCCCTCGTAGGTCACTTTTCCACCGGGCGTCTGCACGATCGCCTCGACTTGCTTGCCGCTATTGATATTCAGGATGCGAACACGCGTGACCGGGCTGGACGCCTTGACCAGACTACGTTCGAGTGCAAACGGCCCCACCGCAGCGAGCATGTTGCCGCTGTTGGGCAGCACATCGACCAGATCCCGGGCCACCGAGACTTGTGCGAAGAGATACTCCACATCGACATCGGGCCGGCGCGACGGCGCTACGATCACGACCTTGCTGCTTAGATCGTTCCCGCCGCCCATGCCATCGATCTGCCGAAGATCCGGGGACCCCATCGCTGCAAGCAGAAGGCGATCGCGGGCGGTCGTGTCGTCGGGCAGGCTCTCCGCCAGGAAGAACAACCCCTTCGACGATCCGCCTCGCATCAGCACACACGGAATGTGATCCACTTGCCTGTCTCCTTGTTGCACGTTCTGCTGTTTTGTGAGGCAATGTTAGTCACGCTGCAGTGATTACTGAAATGCAACGGATGCCTGTTTTATTGCGATTTGAGCATAGCCGAATCCCGCCGCCCTGCCTTGAGTGTGAGGACATGAGATGAAGATCGATTTCGACGGCATCCAGGCGTTCGTGGTGATTGCCGAACTGGGCGGATTCAGCAAGGCCGCGGAGCACCTCCATGTCACGCAGACGGCGCTGACACGCCGCGTGCAGAAACTCGAGAGCTACCTCGGATTGCGGCTCCTCGACCGCACGACGCGCTACGTCGAGCTCACGGCCGTCGGGCGCGAGTTTCTTCCCCAGGCCAAGGCCATCGTGGGGGAGATGACGCTTGCTGTCGGCCGACTGAAGGACATGTCGAAAAATGCCCGCGGGAGCTTCACCCTCGCCTGCGTGCCCACCATGGCCTCACATGTCCTGCCCGCGGCGATCCGGCGCTACCGGGAATCCCATCCGGGCAACAGGGTGCGTCTGATCGACACCACTGCTTTCGAGGTCCGCGACGCTGTGCTCCACGGTCAAGCCGAACTCGGAATCGGAATCCCGACAGAGCGCCATCCGGAGCTTCTTGAAACGCCGCTGCTGGAAGACCCGCTGATGTTCTTTTGCCGCGAAGAACATCCCCTCAGTCATCGAGAGGCCGTTACCTGGTCAGATATGCGCGAAACCGAGCTGGTGGTCGTCAGTAGCATGACTGCCACACGGGTTTTCATGGACTACCAGTTGGCGAAGCGCGGAATCAGCCTCAGCGGGGCCTACGAAGTTCAACACCACGCCACGGCCATCAGCCTCGTCGCCGCGGGTGTCGGGACGGCCATTCTTCCTGCATCGACGCTCGAGGAGGGGGCCCGGCCGGGCATGTGCCGGATTCCATTGGTCAGCCCGGTCGTCAAAAGGAGGATCACTCTGCTTCGTCGCAAGAACAGCACCCTGTCGCCTGCGGCAAACGCATTCTTCGAATTGCTGAAGAACGGCGCCCAGTGAGGGGCCGCTGTACGGTGATTGCGGCCGTCGAGTACGCGAACGTGTGGCGGGCCGCTTCGGTCGCTAACGGAAGTCGGTGAACCGCGCAAGCTGGCATCCTATTTGGATAATTGCGCGGCAGCCCGGATGACCGCAAAGGCCGAGTGACTCGCATTCGCTATGCGACAGGTTTCGGAATGGAGCTACCGTTCAGGTAACCACTTCATGGAACATCAGACGGCAACAGGTCGCCGGGTCATGCCGCGGAGCATCGTTCTCGTCACCAGCCCTTCACGATTGGGCTGTAGTCGGGGGAGCGGTCAGGTCCGGCTC
>SHNC01000099.1 GCA_004295105.1 Betaproteobacteria bacterium
CAGACCTATTCCGGGTGTGAGACGAACCGATGTGCCAGCTCCTCGGCATGAACTGCAACGTGCCGACCGACATCTGCTTCTCGTTCGCAGGCTTTCGCGCGCGCGGCGGCCTGACCGACCATCACCGCGACGGCTGGGGCATCGCCTTCTTCGAGGGCGCCGGCGCGCGGGTCTTCCTCGATCCCTGCGCCAGCGCCGCCTCGCCGGTCGCCGAGCTGGTGCGCAGCTACCCGATCCGCTCAGTCAACGTCATCGCCCATATCCGCAAGGCCACGCAGGGCGAGGTCCGGCTGGAGAACACCCACCCCTTCCAGCGCGAGCTATGGGGGCGCTACTGGATCTTCGCCCACAACGGCAACCTGCTCGACTACCGCCCGACCTTGTCCGGCCGCTTCCTGCCGGTGGGCAGCACGGACTCCGAGCGCGCCTTCTGCCACATCCTCGACACGCTGGCGCAGCGCTTCCCCGATGGCCCGCCCGCACCCGCCGCCCTGCACGGCACCCTGCGCGGCCTGGCGACCACGATCGGGCGGCATGGCGAATTCAACTTCCTGCTGTCCGACGGCGAGCGCCTGTTCGCGCACTGCTCGTCGCGGCTGTGCTACGTGGTGCGCAAGGCCCCCTTCCCGGTGGCGCATCTGGCCGACGAGGACGTGTCGGTGGATTTCAGCGAGGTCACCTCGCCCACCGATCGCGTCGCCATCATCGTCACCACGCCGCTGACCGACAACGAGACCTGGCACACGATCGCGCCCGGCACCCTGCTCGCATTCCACGACGGCGAGCCCGAGATGCTCGGCGACACCGCAACCGTCGCCGCGCCCGTGAGCGGTGGCACGCCGCGCATCGCGTAAATGTTCCGCCAGCGCCCGCCGCCGGCACGCTAGAGTTATGGGCAGTTCATCGTCCGCCCGTTGCGAGCCCCCGTCATGGATTGTCCGTTGTGCACCGCGCTGTCCCGCGCCGAAAGCCCCGAGGTCCTGCTTCATGAGGACGAACGTTGCCGGGTGATCCGTGTCGATGACGCGGCCTATCCCGGCTTCTGCCGCGTGATCTGGAACCAGCACGTGGCGGAGATGACCGAGCTCGCGCCCGAGGCGCGGCGCCACCTGATGGACGTGGTGTTCGCCACCGAGCAGGCGCTGCGCGAGCTGATGCGGCCCGACAAGATCAACCTCGCCAGCTTCGGCAACATGGTGCCGCACCTGCACTGGCACGTGATTCCGCGATTCCGCGACGACCGCCACTTCCCCGAGCCGACCTGGGGCGCGCCGCAGCGCGCGGGCACGGTGCATGCTGCGCCGACCACGGCAGCGCTCGCCCGCGCGATCGCCACCGCGCTGACACGCGACGCCCACGCGCGCACGAACACGGAGCCGTCATGAGTTTCCGCACCCCGGCCGACTGCCTGAACCTGCTGCGGCGCCTGCATCCGACCGACGTCGCCGCCACCCACGCGACGCTGAGCGAGATGACCGCAGGTCTGCTCGAGGCGATGCCGGCGCCCAACCAGCACCTCGAGGTGCTGGAAGCCGCACGCGACCTGCTGACCTTCACCCAGGCCGAGATGGCCAGGCGCTACGCGGCCCGCCCGCTGCCGCCGGGCAGTTTCGATCACCAGACGCTGGTGCGGGTCGTCACCCTGTGGCGCAACCTGGCCCGTTCCTATGCGCAGATCGCTCGCGGCGACGCCGAGCAGGGCACGCTCGAGGATCAGCGCGTGCTGCTGGCGCAGCGCCGGCTGCATTGCGCCGGCATGGTGGTGGTGGAGTATTTCCGTGCCCACCAGGCGGTGCCGCCGGGTTGCTGGTCCGAGGTCCACGAATGCTATGGCGCTGCCCTGCAGGCAAACATCGAGGGTATCCGCGTCGCCGACCCGCTGAACGAAGTGTGGAAGGCGCAGAGCCCGCGCGAGGCCTACGTCGCCGTGCTGCTGGCCGATCTCGCCAATCCCTATGGTCGCGACGAGCGCGAACTGACCTGGATCCTGCGCTGGGCGCAACGCTTCGCGCCCTACTGCAGCCTCAGCACCGATTTCGAGAACCAGAAGGCCAACGTCTATGGCGTGGATCTTGGTGGCGACCGCGGACTGGGCCCGATCGGGTTGTTGCCGCGCACCGCCGGCCTGATCCGCTTCGACGGCAGCGCGCTGGCGAACCAGATCCGCGGCGTGCTCGCGCAGTTCAAGCAGGGCGTCAAGCCGGCCTCGCTCGGCCTCGGCGAGGACTGCTCGCGCGACGCCGGCGCCCGCCTGCTGCTGTCGCTGTATCGCCCCTGGGGCCTGTCGTCGTCCGGGCGCCGCTTCCCGCGCCGTGCCGTGCAGGGCGGCGTGGCGCTGACCGGCGACTGGCTGGCGATCGGCTTCGGCATCGCCGGCAAGGTATTCGAGCAACCGCGCCTCGACGGCGCGCGCGCCGGCGTGCGCGAGGACATCTCGCTGCTCACCTTCGGCGAACGGGTACCGCGCATCGAAGCGCCGGCTTCCAGTCGGGAGGATCATCAGCGCGAGGCCGAACGCCTGGGCCTGGCGTGCGAGGAATGGAAGCTGCTGGACCAGTCGGTGGGGGGCTTCCGCGTCGAGCAGATGCCGGGGACCGAACGCCTCGAGCATCACCAGCTCGTCGGCCTGCGCACGCGCGATGGCTCGCAGATGCTGCTGGGCCTCATCAGTTGGCTGATGTTCGTGGCCGACGGCCGGCTCCAGGCGGGGGTGCATCTGCTGTCGGGCATGCCGCGGGTGGTCGCGGTGCGGCCGGTGGTCACCCAGGGCCGGCTGCAGGCGTTTCAGCAGGGCTTCTCGCTGCCGGCGAACCCGGCGCTGAAGACGGATGCGGCGCTGATCCTGCCCGGCGCCTGGTATCAGCGCGGGCGCGAGATCGAGATTCGCGACGGCGACGCGTCACGTCGCGTGCGCCTGACCAGACTGGCGCTGCGCGGTGCCAATTTCGATCAGGTCGCGTTCGAGCCGGCGACCGTCAGTCCGGCGTGATGCGGGCGGGCGGGAAGCGCACGACGAAGCGGCTGCCGGCACCCGGGCGGCTCTGGATCAAGAGATCGGCCTGGTGCCGCGTCAGGATGTGCTTGACGATGGCCAGCCCCAGCCCGGTGCCGCCGGTCTCGCGCGAACGGCCGCGGTCGACGCGGTAGAAGCGCTCGGTGAGGCGGGGGATGTGGTCGGCCTCGACGCCGATGCCGTCGTCCTGGACCCAGATTTCGCCGCCGCCGTCCGCACCGCGACGCCAGCCGATCTCGACGTGGCCGCCGGCGGGCGTGTAACGCACCGCGTTGCTCGTCAGGTTGGCGACCGCGCTGTGCAGCTCCTTGTAGCTGCCGTGCAGCACGCCGCCACCGTCGAGCGTCATCGTCACGGTGTGGCGGCCGCCGGACAGCAGCTCGGTCTCCTTGTGCACCTCATGCACCAGGTCGGCGACGTCCACCTCCTCCTCCACCGGCGCCGGTGCGCCGGTCTCGAGTGCCGACAGCGTCAGCAGGTCGTCGATGAGCCGGCGCATGCGGCTGGACTGTTCATGGGCGAGCGTCAGGTAGCGGTGAACATCGTCGCGATCGAAGTCGTCGAGGCCATCCGACAGGGTCTCGAGAAAGCCGTCGATGACGGTCAGCGGCGTGCGCAGCTCGTGCGACACGTTGGCGACGAAGTCGCGCCGCATCGTTTCCAGCCGCTCGAGCTGCGAGATGTCGCGCGACAGCACCAGATACTGGTCTTCGCCGAAGGGAATCACCTGCACCTGCAGCGTCAGCCCGGCACCGCGCCCGGCGTGCATGACGAGCGGCTCGCCGTAGTTGCGCGACTGCAGATAGCGCACGAACGCCGGATTGCGCACCAGGTGCGTCACCGGTGCGCCGAGGTCGCGTGTGCGGTCGAGGCCGAAGTGCTGCTCCGCCCTGAGGTTGAGCCACTCGATCGTGTCCGCGCTCGACAGGTACAGCACGCCGTCGGGCATCGCCTGGCTGGCGCTCTGGAAGCGGTCGAGCGCATGCGCGAGGCGGTCGCGGACCTCGTATGACTGCCGCGTGCGCCGCTCGAACTCGGCGAAGACCCGCCCCCAGTGACCGTTCGCGCCCGGCAGGGGCGTGCCGATCGGCGCGCGCGACCACGCGAGCAGCCGTCGAAGCTGGTACCGGTCGAAGGCGATGAAGGCCAGCAGACCGGCGACGAAGACCCCCACCCCCCACGCCACGCCGACGAACGCCAGCACCAGCAGCGACAGGAACAGCAGCAGGGACAGCGCGGCAACGACGCTGGTCCACACATAACGAAGCGAGCGGATGATCATGCCGGCGCGACGAAAGGGAGGGGAAGCGCGATTATCGCGCCGGCGTGCCCTGCTGCGCCTGCGTCGACAGGCGATAGCCGCTGCCGCGCACGGTCTGGATCAGCGCGTCGTGGCCGCCGGGCTCGAGTGCGCAGCGCAGGCGGCGGATATGCACATCCACCGTGCGCTCCTCGACGAACACATGGTCGCCCCACACCTGGTCGAGCAGTTGCGCACGCGAATGCACGCGCTCGGGGTGGGTCATCAGGAAGTGCAGCAGGCGGAACTCGGTCGGGCCGAGGGTCAGCGTCTGCTCGTCGGCGCTGACGCGGTGGGTGACCGGATCGAGCCGCAGGCCGCCCACCTCCACGGCGTCCTCGGTGGCCTGCGGCGCACGCCGGCGCAGCACCGCCTTGATGCGGGCAACGAGTTCGCGCGGGCTGAAGGGCTTGGTGACGTAGTCGTCCGCCCCGGTCTCGAGACCGACCACCTTGTCCTGCTCCTCGCCACGCGCGGTGAGCATGATGATGGGAATGTTGCGGGTGCGCTCCTCGGCGCGCAGGCGGCGCGCGAACTCGATGCCCGAGGCGCCCGGCAGCATCCAGTCGAGCAGGACGAGATCGGGCAGTGCCTCGCGCACGATGCGGGTGGCAATCTCCGCGTCGGCAGCCCGCACCACGTGGTGGCCGGCGCGCGCCAGGTTGGCGGCGATCAGTTCCTGGATGGCCGGTTCGTCTTCGACGAGCAGGATGTTCGCTGGCATGGCTTCGACTCCACATTGGGTTCGCGGCAGTGTATTGCAGCTCTTTGAACGTTTGATGACACGTCATCGTGCTGCAACACGGCGCGCGCGGCGAGCGGCGCTCAGCCGCCGGCCGGCTGCTCCGCGGCGAGGCATTCGGCCTTCGCCGGCTCGGGCAGGGGTGCGGCGGCCAGCCGCTCGATCACGCCTTCGATGCCGCCCGGGTGGTCCGCAAACGGATCCCGCCCCGCCGCAAAGGCGTCGGCCCAGCCCGGCAGGGCGCGCGCGACCTCGTCGCTGGCGGCGCCACCGGCGCGGCCGACCGCCGCGCGCAGACCCTGCGCCGCGTCCGCCGTGCGCCCGTTGTAGGCTTGCAGCAGCGCCACCAGCAGCCGCATCGTCAGGTCCTGCGGACGCAGCGCGAGCAGCGCGTGGCACGAAGGCAGTACAGCGTCGAGCAGGCGCGCGCGCCCGGCTTCGATACACAGCGTGGCCTCGAGATCGACGCTGGGCGCCGCGCGGCCCGCCGCGCTGGCCTCAGCAAAGCGCGCGCGTGCCGCGTCGCGGTCGCCCTGCGCGAGCGCCTCCTGCGCCAGGATGAGCAGATCCTCGGCGCGCAGCGGATTGTCCGTACACACTGCGCGGTAAGGCTCGGCACCGAGCGCGCGGCGCCAGTCGGCGAGCCCCAGATTGGCGCCGCTGCGCAGGCAGGCCAGTGCGGCAAGGGCCTCGGGCGCCCACAGCCAGTCCTGGGTCGGACCGCCATCGTGACGCAGCAGCGTCAGACGCGTGTTGTCGGCCGTGAACGCCAGTTCCGCGGCAGGCAGCAGGTCGGGCCGGGCATAACCTGCGACGTCGGCCTGCCAGATGGCCGGCCACGCCCCCCCTGCACGGTCGTGCGACAACACGCGTACCGTCAGCAGGCCGGTCTCGGAATCGATGTCGGCGACCGCGAGATGCCGGCCATCGCCATCGAATGCGAGGGCGACCGTCCAGCCCGTCAGCGCCAGCGATGCCACGGCCGACCCGGTGGCGCGGTCGAAGACATCGAGCCGCCGCCCCGCGCCAAGGGCGAAATGGGTGCCGGTCGGCGCCACCGCACCGACCACCGCGCGGGAACGCGTCACGGTGGCCGTGCCGCCCACTCGGGTTGCGCTCACGGCATCCCACAACGAAATGCCGTCGCCATCGCGCAGCAGGATGTAGCGGCCGGACGCGTCGATCACGCCATCAGGCGTGACGGGCGGCCCGAGCGGCCGTTCCTCGCCGCTCGCCAGGTCGCGGACCGCCACACCGGTGGCAGTCACCGTCAGCAAGTGCCGGCCGTCGGGCAGCAGGCGACTGCGGCCGACGGTTTCGAACACCGGCGCGCGCCGGCGCAGGTTCCAGGCCTGGAAGCCGAGCGGCGCGGCAAACAGCAGCGCGTAATCGCCGTCGTCGCCGAGGGTGAGCTGCACGCGCAACGCGGAATCGGCATCCGGCCGGCGCAGGCCCAACACCTTGTGCGGCGCTGTCGGCCCGCCCGACGCCGGCGCGGACGGCGTCTGTGCGTACGGAAGCTGCGCACGCATCGCGCCGTCGCCGGCCGCGACCAGATGCAGACGGGCATCGCCGAGCACCGCGACGAAGTCACCCGTGGCGGAGAAGCGCACCACCGCCGCCGGTTCGCCGAGTGCGACCGTCGTCCGCCGCGGCGTCTCGCCGAGCGTCCACAGGTGCAACTGCTGACCAGCGAGCACTGCGATGCGCGCGCCTCGCGCATCGAACGCGAACGCCGTCACCCTCGCCTGATGGCCCAGCGCGTTCACGGGCGCTCCGCTGCGCGCGTCGCGGATGCTCAGCGTGCGGCCGTCCGCGTCCACCGTCGCGATGCGCCCGCCCGCGCTGTCGATGAAGGGCGCGACCACGGCTTCGATACCGTCCGCCGCATCGCGGCGCGGCGCCTTCCACAGGTACGCGGCCTCGCCGGCGGTGGTGACGATGCGCGCCCCGGCGGCGGCGAATTCGACCGCGCGGACGATGCCCGGGTGCGCGAGGCGGCGCAGCTCGCGGCCCGAAGGCAGGTCCCACACCCGTACGACCCGGCCGACCACCGTCGCCAGCAGCTCGGCGCGGCCGCTGAAAGCCACCGCAAGGGGTCGCTCGCCGAGCGGAATGCGGCCGATCTCGGCCAGCGACCTGGCGTCGCGCACCCGCAGCAGCCCCCTTTCGTGGCTGACGAGGTGGGCGCCGCGATCGACGAACCACAGCGCATCGACACCGCCGGCAAGCCGTTGAGCCTGTTCGGCCGTCGTGGCGCCGACAACGATGGCGCCGATGCCCTGGGCATCGGCCGCGGCGATGCGCTGCCCGTCGGGACTCAACACCTGCCGACCCTCGCCGCCGATCGCCGCCAGCTCGGCGCGCAATGCCGGCAGCGCCGCGCCGTCAGTGGCAGCGACGGCGAGGATGCCGTGGCCGCCGCCGGCGCCGAGCGCCAGCACGCCCTGCGTGTTCAGCAGCAGCGCGTCGGCGGCGAAGGCGAGGCTATCGACGTGGTCGAACGAACAGCGCATCCAGCGCGGATGAGCAGCGTCGGTCGCCCACAGGCGGGTGGTGAACACGCGACTGGTCAGGCGGTCACGCGCGAGCGTGGCGAAACGCGCTTCCGCCGCGTCGAAGGCGATGGCGAGCACCTCCTCGTCGCCGTGGGCGAATTCGGCGATCCGCGCGCCGGTGAGCGCGTTCCACAGCAGCACCTTGCCGTCGTCGTCGCCGCTGGCCACCACCGCCCCGTCCGCGCTGACGGCGAGCGGGCCAACGGCGGCGGCATGTGCGATCGCGGCAAGCGGGCGCGTACCCAACGCGAGCGCCCTGCGCAAGGTCGGCGCGCTGTCGGCTGCGGCCTGGTCTGCCCCGGCGAGGCGCCGCGTCGCCTCCACGGCCAGCATCAGGCTGCGTTCGAAGCTGTCGGGGGCCGCGCCGAGGCCTGCCTCGGCTTGGGCGGCGAGCTGTCGCGCCACGGCGATGCCACGCTGGCGCTCGGCCTCCACCCGCGCACGATCGGCAACGTGCGCCTGCCAGCCGGCCAGGACGGCGAACCCCGCCAGCGCGAGGGTGGCCGCCAGCACCGCGCGCAGCCGCAGCCGGTCCTGACGCGTCGCCTTGAAGCTGCGCACCAGTTGCGTGATGGTCTGCTCGCCCGGTGCGGCGTCCAGCGTCGGGACGGTTTCACGGATGTGCAGCTTGTCGCGCAGCAGCGCCTGCAGCCGCTCCACCTGACCGGCATCCTCTATCGTCCGGTTGATGTCGATCACGACCGGCGTACGCCCCGCGGCGAGACATTCCTCGACCTCCTTCAACACCCACTGCGAACTCAGCGCCAGCGGGCGCGCGATCAGCACCAGCTTGCGGCTCATCCTGACCCGGCGTCGGGTCGCAGTCTGCAGGTCGTCGCCCGGCACATACAGCCGCGCGTCCAGAAACACCCTGAAGCCGAGCTGCGCCAGGCGGTCGGCGAGTTCCTGCGGGTAGCGCATGCCGTCGCCATGAGCATACGAGATGAAGAAGTCGAAGCCGAACAGCAGGTCCACCGCATCGGCGAGCAGGCGCCCGACGCGACGCCGTGCCCTCTGCCAACCGCTCGCTGCCGATGCGTTGCCGGTCCTGCCCACGGCCCCTGCTCCTTCGCTTCCGCCAACCTGCGGTGACGCTTCAAGTATAGGCAGGCACCCGCCATTGGCCGGATCCCGCCACCGCGGAAACCCTGCGGCAGCGAACGAATCCGGTCGATTCGGGTATGATTGCTTCCCGCCAAACGGAGGCCGACATCATGGCCGGACTGGATCAGGACACCCCGATTCCCACCGAGATCAGGCTGCACCGCAAGTCCCGCATCCTCGAGATCAGCTTCGACGACGGCAGCCGTTTCGAACTGCCGTTCGAGTTCCTTCGCGTCCATTCGCCGTCGGCCGAAGTGCGTGGCCACGGCCCCGGCCAGGAAACCCTGCAGCAAGGCAAGCGCGACGTCGACATCCTGAGCCTGGAGCCGGTAGGCAACTACGCGGTGAAGCCGGGCTTTTCCGACGGCCACGACAGCGGCCTGTACTCCTGGGACTACCTCTACATGCTGGGCTGCGAGCACGACCGGCTGTGGGCCGAGTACCTTGCCCGCCTCGAACACGAAGGCGGCACCCGCGACCCGGCGCAAGTGCCGCCGCCGGCACCGAAACACGGCTGCGGACACCATCATTGAGCGGATCATGAGCGACAAGACGACCCACTTCGGTTTTCAGACGGTAGCCGAGGGCGCGAAGCAGAAGAAGGTGGCCGAGGTGTTTTCCTCGGTGGCGCAGAAGTACGACGTGATGAACGACCTGATGTCCATGGGCCTGCACCGCCTGTGGAAGGCGTTCACCATCCAGGTCTCCGGCGTGCGCGAAGGCGACCGGGTGCTCGACGTGGCCGGCGGCACCGCCGACCTGTCGCTCGCCTTCGCCAGGAAGGTCGGCGCGCGCGGCCAGGTCTGGCTCACCGACATCAACCACGCGATGCTGTCGCGCGGACGCGACCGCGTGGTCGATGCCGGTTACCCGCTGCCGGTGGCGCAGTGCAACGCCGAGAAGCTTCCCTTCCCCGACGACTGGTTCGACTGCGTCACGGTCGCCTTCGGCCTGCGCAACATGACGCACAAGGACGCCGCGCTCGCCGAGATGCGCCGCGTGCTGCGTCCGGGCGGGCGCCTGCTGGTGCTCGAATTCTCCCGCGTCTGGAAGCCGCTGTCGCCGCTGTACGACTTCTATTCCTTCAAGGTCCTGCCGTGGATGGGCGACAAGGTGGCCGACGATGCGGCAAGCTACCGCTACTTGGCCGAGTCGATCCGCATGCATCCCGGCCAGGAGGAATTGAAGGCGCTGATGGAACAAGCCGGGCTGGCCAGGGTCGATTACTTCAACCTGAGCGCGGGCGTGGTCGCCCTGCATCGTGGTTACAAGCTCTGACGCGGAGGCCCGACATGAAACAGCTACTCCTCTCCCTCTTCGTGGCCATCTTCTCGTTCGGCTTCGTCGCCGCCGACGCGGAGGCCAAGCGCCTGGGCGGTGGCAGCAGCCTGGGCATGCAACGCTCCGCACCGGCCCAGGCGCCGCGCCAGCCGGCCGCCACGCCGCCGAACCAGACGCCCGCCGCGGCCCCGGCGCAGCAGCCCGGCCGCAGTTGGATGGGCCCGGTCGCCGGCCTCGCCGCCGGTCTCGGACTCGCGGCACTGGCCTCCCACCTCGGCTTCGGCGAAGAACTGGCCTCGTTCATGATGCTGGCGCTGCTGGCCATCGCCGCGGTCGTCGTATTCCGCCTGCTGTTCCGGCGCGGCAGCAGCGACGGGGCACGACCGCAGCAGGGCCTGCAGTACGCCGGTGCGCCCGCAGGCGCGCCCGACAGCACGGCGCCTCGCCTGGACGCCGCCGCCCAAGCGGCCTCGTCGGTGAGTGCCGCAGCATCGCGCGGCTTTGATGCGGAGGGCTTCGCCCGGCAGGCCAAGGTCAATTTCATCCGTCTGCAGGCCGCCAACGATGCGGGCGACCTCGACGACATCCGCGAGTTCACCACGCCCGAGATGTTTGCCGAAATTCGCCTGCAACTCGGCGAGCGCGGCCCCGCAGCCCAGCGCACCGACGTGGTGAAACTCGACGCCGATGTGATCGACGTCGCCGAGGAAGGGGGTCGTTACATCGTCAGCGTGCGTTTCAGCGGCCTGCTGCGTGAGGAAGCCGACTCCGCCCCTGCACCCTTCGACGAGATCTGGCACCTCACCAAGCCGACGACGGGCACCGCTGGCTGGGTGATCGCAGGCATCCAGCAGACACACTGAACCGGCGTCCCGGGTTCAAGGCAGGACGCCACGGATCCCGGGCCGCAGGCGCCGAGCCGCCCAGAGCTCGGAAAGCTCCGCCCGGCAACCGGCCGCGGTGTGCTCCGCGGGTACGGGCCGAATGCGGCGCGAACGAACGACGGTTTCGCCATGATCGACAGTCTCTTCCTATCGGCCAGCAATCACCTGCTCGCCCAGTCCGGCTGGGCACGCAAGCGTCTGCAACCTCACGCCGGGCGCACCGCGCGCCTCGATCTGCCGCCGGTGGGCGCGATCGACTTCTCCATCTCGAGCGACGGCCATCTGGCCCAATGGACCTCCGACGAATCGCCCGACGTGCTGCTGCGGCTGACCGTGGGGCAGTTGCCGCAGGCGCTGACCGAAGGCATGGAGGCGGTGATGCGCCAGGTGCGGATCGAAGGCAACGCCGAGTTCGCCGACGCGCTCGGCTTCGTGTTCCGCCATCTGCGCTGGGATCTGGAGGAGGATCTGTCCCGGGTTGTCGGCGACATCGCCGCGCACCGGCTCGTCGAAACCGGCCGACAGCTCTCCGAGCAAGGGCGACGGGCGATATCGAATGCCAGCGGCAACCTGATCGAATATCTGGTGGAGGAAGAGCCGCTGCTCGTTTCGCGCACGGCGCTGCCGGCGTTCGCCAGCGAGATCGCGGAACTGCGCGACGCAGTGGCACGGCTGGACAAGCACGTGGAGCGGGTCGCGCGCCGCTGCTGAGAACCCCCCCGCGCGGCGCTTGACGTTTCGCCGCGCGCTGCGACGCGCGCAGGCCGCAGCGCCCGCCACACCGGGGACGCGGTGCTTGGCGTCGGGTGCCTGCCATGCCGGCCGAATTCGCCCACGGCCGAAAAAAAAAGCAGCCACACGGGCTGCTTTTCTTTGTGCCACCTCCGCCCCCAAGGGCAGAAGTACAACCCCGATCAGTGGCCGCGCTTGCGCAGCTTCTGGATCGCCTCGAGTTGCGCGATCGCTTCGATCAGCTCGGCCTGCGCCTTCGCGTAATCGAGCTTGGCGGTCTGGTTGCGCAGCGCCTCTTCGGCCTTCTGCTTGGCCTCGAGCGCCTTGGCTTCGTCCAGATCCTTGCCGCGGATCGCGGTATCGGCCAGCACGGTAACCAGACCCGGCTGAACTTCCAGCAAGCCGCCAGCGACGAACACGAGTTCCTCGTCCGCCTGATTCGGCAGCTTGACCCGCACCGCACCCGGCTTGATCCGCGTCATCAGCGGCATGTGCCCGGGCAGGATGCCGAGCTCACCTGCTTCGCCCGGCAAGGCGACGAACTCCGCGAGCCCGGAGAAGATCTGCTCTTCCGCACTGACGATGTCCACGTGAACTGTCATGGCCATGTTGTGTCCTTTTCAGATCCGTGCGGCGCCACCGGCACCGCACGGGAATTGAGGCAAAGCCGGCCGCTTACGACAGCTTCTTCGCCTTCTCCATGGCCTCTTCGATACCGCCGACCATGTAGAAAGCCTGCTCGGGCATGTGGTCGCACTCGCCACTGACGATCATCTTGAAGCCGGCGATCGTGTCCTTGAGCGAGACGTACTTGCCCGGCGAGCCGGTGAACACTTCCGCGACGTGGAAGGGCTGCGACAGGAAACGCTGGATCTTGCGCGCCCGAGCCACGGCGAGCTTGTCGTCCGGCGACAGTTCGTCCATACCCAGAATCGCGATGATGTCGCGCAGTTCCTTGTACTTCTGCAGCGTCTGCTGAACCTGGCGCGCAACACCGTAGTGCTCTTCACCGACGACCAGCGGATCGAGCTGGCGCGAGGTGGAGTCGAGCGGATCGACGGCGGGGTAGATACCCAGCGCGGCGATGTCACGCGACAGCACGACCGTGGAGTCGAGGTGCAGGAAGGTGGTGGCCGGCGACGGGTCGGTCAAGTCATCCGCAGGCACATACACGGCCTGGATCGAGGTGATCGAGCCGACCTTGGTGGAGGTGATGCGCTCCTGCAGGCGGCCCATTTCTTCCGCCAGCGTCGGCTGGTAGCCCACCGCGGACGGCATCCGGCCCAGCAGCGCGGACACTTCGGTACCGGCCAGCGTGTAGCGGTAGATGTTATCCACGAAGAACAGGATGTCACGGCCTTCGTCGCGGAAGCGCTCGGCCATGGTCAGGCCGGTCAGCGCCACGCGCAGACGGTTGCCCGGGGGTTCGTTCATCTGACCGAACACCATCGCGACCTTGTCGAGAACGTTGGAGTCCTTCATCTCGTGGTAGAAGTCGTTACCCTCACGAGTACGCTCGCCCACGCCAGCGAACACCGACAGACCGGAGTGCTGCTTCGCGATGTTGTTGATCAGCTCCATCATGTTCACGGTCTTGCCCACACCGGCGCCACCGAACAGGCCGACCTTGCCGCCCTTGGCGAACGGGCAGATCAGGTCGATGACCTTGATGCCGGTTTCGAGCAGCTCCACCGACGGCGACAGCTCGTCGAACTTCGGCGCCTTCTGGTGAATGGCGCGCAGCTCGTCGGTCTCGATCGGGCCGGCTTCGTCGATCGGGCGACCCAACACGTCCATGATGCGGCCCAGCGTGCCGTGGCCGACGGGAACCGAAATCGGCTTGCCCGTGCCCGAAACCTTCATGCCGCGGCGCAGGCCGTCGGAGGAACCCAGCGCGATGGTACGCACCACACCGTCACCGAGCTGCTGCTGGACCTCGAAGGTCAGCCCCGCTTCGGCGAAGGAGTCGGCGGCGTCCTCGAGCTTCAGGGCGTCATACACCTTGGGCATCGCGTCGCGCGGGAACTGGATGTCCACCACCGCGCCGATGCACTGAACGATCGTACCTAGACTCATCGTCATATCCTTAAATCAATAATCCGTTACACCGCGGCGGCGCCGCCGACGATTTCCGACAACTCTTTCGTGATCGCGGCCTGGCGGGTCTTGTTGTAGACCAGTTGCAGTTCGCCAATCACGTTCTTCGCATTGTCGGAAGCGGCCTTCATTGCCACCATGCGCGCGCTCTGTTCGGATGCCATGTTCTCGGCCACCGCCTGATACACCAGCGCCTCGACGTAGCGCACCAGCAGCTCGTCGATGACGACCTGCGGATCCGGCTCGTAGAGGTAGTCCCACGAGCTGTCGGGGGTGCCCAGCTTCTCGCCGGACAGCGGCAGCAACTGCTCGAGCTGCGGCTCCTGCTTCATCGTGTTGATGAAGCGGGTGTAGGCGATATAGACCGCGTCGAGCTCGTCGTTCTGGAACGCGTCGAGCATGACCTTGACCGGACCGATCAGCTTCTCCAGATGCGGTGTGTCACCGAGTTGCGTGACGTTCGACACCACCTTCGCCCCCATGCGCTGCATGAAACCCAGACCCTTGTTGCCGATGCAGCAGGCACGGATCTCGGTGACGCCCGAGGACTGCCAGTCCCTCATGGCGTTCAGCGCGATGCGCTGGACGTTGGTATTGAGACCACCGCAAAGACCCTTGTCGGTGGTCACCAGGATCAGCCCCACCCGCTTGACCTGGTCCTTGCGGACCAGGAACGGGTGCTTGTAATCGGTCACATTGGCCTGGGACAGGTTCGCGGCGAGTCGGCGGATCTTTTCGGCAAAGGGGCGGGCAGCACGCATCCGGTCCTGCGCCTTGCGCATCTTGGACGCGGCCACCATTTCCATGGCCTTGGTGATCTTGCGCGTGTTCTGCACGCTCTTGATCTTGGTACGGATTTCCTTACCGCTAGCCATATTCCGTCTCCGTCCGCGGCCTCAGGCCCAGCTCTTCTTGAACTCGGCGATCGCGGCAGCCAGAGCCTTCTCGCCGTCGGCGTCGAGCTCCTTGGAATCCATGATCCGGGAGACGAGAGCGGCGTTCTTGGTCTTCACGTACTGCTGCAGACCGTGTTCGAACGCCAGCACGCGCGACACGTCGACGTCGTCGAAGTAGCCGTTGTTCACCGCATACAGGGTGATGGCCATCTCGGCGATCGACAGCGGCGCATACTGCGGCTGCTTCATCAGCTCGGTGACGCGGCGGCCGCGCTCGAGTTGCTTGCGCGTCGCATCGTCCAGGTCGGAGGCGAACTGGGCGAACGCGGCGAGTTCGCGGTACTGCGCCAGGTCGGTACGGATACCACCGGACAGCTTCTTGATGACCTTGGTCTGGGCGGCGCCACCGACGCGGGACACCGAGATACCGGCGTTGATCGCGGGACGGATACCGGCGTTGAAGAGGTCGGTTTCCAGGAAGATCTGGCCGTCGGTAATCGAGATCACGTTCGTCGGGACGAAGGCGGACACGTCACCGGCCTGCGTCTCGATGACCGGCAGGGCGGTCAGCGAACCAGTCTTGCCCTTCACCTCGCCGTTGGTGAACTTTTCGACGTAGTCGGCGTTCACGCGTGCGGCGCGCTCGAGCAGGCGGGAGTGCAGGTAGAACACGTCGCCCGGATAGGCTTCACGGCCCGGCGGACGCCGCAGCAGCAGCGAAACCTGGCGGTAGGCCCAGGCCTGCTTGGTGAGATCGTCATAGACGATCAGCGCATCCATGCCGCGGTCGCGGAAGTATTCGCCCATCGTGCAGCCGGCATAGGCCGACAGATACTGCATGGCCGCGGATTCGGAAGCGGTGGCGGCGACGACGATGGTGTATTCGAGCGCGCCGTTCTCTTCCAGCTTGCGCACCACGTTCGCGACGGTCGAGGCCTTCTGGCCGATCGCGACGTAGACGCAGAACATGTTCTGGCCTTTCTGGTTGATGATCGCATCGACCGCAACCGCCGTCTTGCCGGTCTGGCGGTCGCCGATGATCAGCTCGCGCTGGCCGCGGCCGATCGGCACCATGGAGTCGACCGACTTCAGGCCGGTCTGCACCGGCTGCGACACGGACTGGCGGGCGATGACGCCCGGTGCGACCTTTTCGATCTTGTCGGTGAGCTTGGCGTTGATCGGGCCCTTGCCGTCGATCGGCTGACCCAGCGCATTCACCACGCGGCCGACCAGTTCGGGGCCGACCGGCACTTCCAGAATGCGGCCGGTCGCCTTGACGGTGTCGCCTTCGGTGATGTGTTCATATTCGCCGAGGACCACCGCGCCGACGGAATCGCGCTCGAGGTTCAGCGCCATGCCGTAGGTGTTGCCGGGGAACTCCAGCATTTCGCCCTGCATGACATCGGTCAGGCCGTGGATGCGGCAGATACCGTCGGTGACGGAAACCACCGTGCCCTCGTTGCGCGACGTGGCGGCGAGCTGCAGGTTCTGGATCCGGCTCTTAATCAGATCACTGATTTCAGAGGGGTTGAGTTGCATATATGTATGCTCCTAGTTCTTTAGCGCAGCGGCCATGTTCGCGAGCTTGCCGCGGACCGAGGCGTCGATGACTTCGTCGCCGACGGCGATGCGGACCCCACCGATGAGCGTGGGATCGATGTGGACCTGCACGTTCAGTTTCGCCTTGAAGCGCGCTTCGAGGTCGGACTTGAGCGAGGTCAGCGTCGCATCGTCGAGGGGGAAGGCAGAGGCGATGTCCGCCTCGAGGACGCCCTCGTGTTCGTTCTTGAGTGCAACGAACAGGTCACGGATCTCCGGAAGCACCTGCAGACGTTCGTTATCCACGAGCACGCGGACGAAGTTCTGCTGATCGGCGGACAGGTTCCCGACCACCTCCAGGACCAGCTTCACGAGCTGGTCGGCGGAGAGCTTGGGATCGTTGATGCATGCCCGCATCGTGGGATCGGCCGCCACGGCGGCAAGCCGATCCAGTGCATCCGACCAAGGCCCCAGCGCACCTGCCCCGCGGGCCAGCTCGAAGGCGGCATCCGCATAGGGGCGCGCGATGGTGACGTTCTCGGCCATGACTTAGTGCAGTTCCTGTTTCAGGTTGGCAAGCAGTTCGGCATGTACCTGGGCGTTGATCTCGCGGCGCAGGATCTTCTCTGCACCGGCAACGGCCAGATGGGCGACCTGGTCGCGCAGGGCTTCCTTTGCACGCTGAGCTGCGGCGCCGGCTTCGGCCTCCGCGGCTTCGCGCGCCTGGGCGATGATGCGGGTGGCCTCGGCGCGGGCCTCGTCGATCAACTGGCTCGCCTGCTTTTCAGCGGAGGACCGCACGTCACCCGCGGATTCGCGAGCCTTGCGCAGTTCCTCGACGACCTTCTTCTCGGCGAGAGCCAGATCGGTCTTGGCCTTGTCCGCAGCTGCCAGCCCGTCTGCGATTTTCTTCGCGCGCTCGTCGAGTGCCTTCACGATGGGCGGCCACACGAATTTCATCGTGAACCACGCCAGAATGAAGAACACAACGAGCTGGGCTATCAGGGTTGCGTTCAGATTCACGGTTTTCGCTCCTTAGAGGATTAAGGAGACGATTACTTGAGAATGAACGGGTTGGCGAACGCGAACATCATGGCGATACCGACACCGATCAGGAAGGCGGCGTCGATCAGACCGGCCAGCAGGAACATCTTGGTCTGCAGGGCGTTCATCAGCTCGGGCTGACGGGCGGAAGCTTCGAGGTACTTGGAACCCATGATGCCGATACCGATGCAAGCGCCGATGGCACCCAGACCGATGATCAGACCAGCAGCCAGAGCAACAAAACCCAGAACGTTTTCCATGACGACTCCTTAGTGAGGATGGTGAGTTTAAAAACCAGGTACTGCGATGAAACGGGTTAGTGACCTTCGTGGGCCTGACCGATATACACCAGCGTGAGCATCATGAAGATGAAGGCCTGCAGGGTGATGATCAGGATGTGGAAGATGGCCCAGATGGTGCCGGCGACGACGTGACCGACCAGTCCGAACACCGTGGCAGTGCTGCCGAGCAGCGCGATCAGGATGAAGATCAGCTCGCCGGCATACATGTTGCCGAACAGTCGCATGCCGTGGGACACGGTCTTGGCGAGAAACTCGATCATCTGCATCAGGAAGTTGATCGGATACAGCAGCGGGTGGCTGCCGAACGGCGCGGTGAAGAGCTCATGCACCCACCCCGACATGCCCTTGATCTTGATGTTGTAGTAGAGGCACAGCAGCAGCACGCCGATCGACATGCCCAGCGTGGCCGACAGGTCGGCGGTCGGCACCACGCGCTGGTAGGCATGCGCCGGATCGCCGCCGGCCGAGGCATACACGCCTTCCCAGATGCGCGGCAGCAGATCGACCGGCAGCAGGTCCATCGCGTTCATCAGGAAGATCCACACGAACACGGTGAGCGCCAGCGGAGCGACGAACCTGCGCGACTCGGCGCTGTGGATGATGCCCTTGGCCTGGTCGGCCACCATCTCGACGAGCACCTCGACGATGCCCTGGAAGCGACCCGGGACGCCGGACGTGGCCTTGCGCGCCGCCAGCCACAGCAGGAAGACCGTCAGCAGGCCGAGGGTGATGGAATAGAACATCGAGTCCAGGTTGATGACGCTGAAATCGACGATGCTTTCCTGCGCATGGCCGGTGTTGTTCAGGTGCGTCAGGTGGTGGACGACGTATTCGGAAGCGGTGGGAGCGTGCCCTTCTGTAGCCATGGTCAGGTCTTTACCAAAAATGCAAACAAATTCGCCTTGAGCGCCAGGATCAGTCCGATCAGCAGCGCCCCCCAGTGCAGGTCGGGATACAGCGCCCAAGCCAGCACCAACAATCCCACGATCGAGGCGATCTTGAAGAACTCGCCCGCGACGAAGGCGGTCACCGTTGCAGTGCCCGTTCTGCGCGTGACGGCACGCAGGCGGAGGGCGAACATCCAGCTCGGCAGGACACATGCAAATCCTGCACATGCGGCCGAGATCGCCCCGCGAAGACCGAACAGCATGGCCGATATCGCGATTGCGAGCAGGGTTGCGCCCAACTGCAGCAGAACGGCTTTAAGCATCGGGTTTGACACCAGCACATCCGAGGCGCTGGCGACCGCCAAAAATCCCGCGAATACTAGGGGTTAACCACAGCAAAGTCAAACCGATCTTGCGCTGCAACAGCATTTTTGCAACCTCAGGCGGGACAGACATATATAAGACACAGGATTGCTCGGATTGACACGGCGGACGCGCCCTCGCGAAGATGATTGCATGACCCGACAGTTCGACCTGATCCGGCAGCGACGCTTCCTGCCTTTCTTCCTCACCCAGTTCCTGGGTGCGTTCAACGACAACGTTTACAAGAATGCGCTCGTGGTGCTGCTGACCTTCCAGTCGCTGCGCTACACGACGATGGCGCCGGGCATCCTGGTCAACCTGTGCGCGGGGCTGTTCATCCTGCCGTTCTTCCTGTTCTCGGCCACCGCCGGGCAGATCGCCGACAAGTACGAGAAGAGCCGGCTGATCCGCTTCACCAAGCTGCTCGAGATCGTCGTCATGCTGCTGGCCTGCGCCGCGTTCGCGCTCGATTCACTGACCATGATG
>SHNC01000112.1 GCA_004295105.1 Betaproteobacteria bacterium
GCCCCTAGGCGGAAGTCGCTCGTCCGCCTGCGCCGCGGCACCCTGCCCCTTGCCCCTGACCTGAAGGCATCGCCTCGGGCTTGCGCAACGCCGGATAGGCGCGCGGCGTGGCCGCAATCCGACTGCGGCACGGCGGCCGGATCGGGCACCGTGCCGCCGTGCGAAAATTCGTGCCCGACATCGCACGAACCCTCCTCATGGGCTCCTCCGCCACCCCAGCCCGCAGCATCAGCCACCTCGTCGTGCACGCGCGGATCAAGGACGCCAGCGTCCGCCGCCATCGTGTCGCGGCGCCCCGCGCCTTGCGGTCCGGCGCGCCGGCATCCCTGAGGCGGATGCGGGTGGCAGCGCAGTGACCCACCGTGCGCGCTTTTCCGCGCTGCAGTCGCTGCTCGCCAGCCACGAGGCGCTGTGGCGGCCCTCGCCCTTCCACGTGCCCCGGCCGCACTGGCGCCTGCGATGGCCGGCGCTTGCCGCCGCGGTCGACACGCTGGACGCCGCCGCCGTCGAGACACTGCACGCCGACGAAGCCGCCGCCCGTTCCTGGCTGACACCACGCCTGCCGGTGCTGGCCGAACTCGATGCGCTGGGCGCTTTCGCGCCGCTGCCGGCGCGCCGCCTGCCACCTTGCGACGCGCATTTCGACTGGGCCATTCCCGGCCGCAAGCGGGCGCAGATCGAAGCCTTCGCCGCGCACGGCGCACCGCCTGCTGCGCCGCTGCTGGAGTGGTGCGCCGGCAAGGGGCATCTCGGCCGGCGGCTGGCGCTGGCGCATGGCGTGGCGGTGACCTCGCTCGAGATCGACCCCGAATTGTGCGTCGCAGGCGAAATCCTGGCCGCGCGCGCCGAGGTCTGCCAGACCATGCTGTGTGCCGATGCGCTCGCGGCCGGCTCGCAGCGACATCTGCGCGGGCGCGAAGTGGTGGCGCTGCACGCCTGCGGCGAGTTGCACCGCAGCCTGGTGCGCAATGCCGGCAGCAGTGGCGCCGCAGGCTTGCGCATTGCGCCGTGCTGCTACCACCTCGGCGCGGACGACGGCTATCGGCCGCTGAATGCCGAAGCCGCATTGCCGCTGCACGCCGACACGCTGCGGCTGGCCGTCACCGAAACGGTGACCGCGCCGCAGCACGCGCGTCGCCGGCTGATGCGCGACCAGGTCTGGAAACTGGGTTTCGTCGCCCTGCGACAGGCGCTCCAGCCCGACGACGACGGCGCTCCGCGCCCTTTCCGGCCAGTACCCGCCGCCTGGCTGAAGGGTGAATTCGCGGATTTCTGCCGCGCGCTGGCGCAGCGCGAGAACCTGCCTCTGCCCGCGCGCGTGGACTGGGCGTACTGGCAGGCGCAAGGCGAACGGCGCCGGCTCGAAGTGCGACGCCACGAGCTGGTGCGTCACGCCTTTCGCCGTGCGCTGGAAGCCTGGCTGGTGCTGGACCTCGCGCTGGGGCTGCAGCAGCGTGGCTTCGATGTCGAGGTGGGCCGCTTCTGCCCGCGCACGCTCACGCCACGCAACCTGCTGCTGCTGGCGCGGCGCTGAAGGGCGCTGCCCGCAGGCGCGGCTTCAGCCGCCGGGCTGCGGCACGATCAGCGCCTCGCCGTCGTTGCGCACGTTGCCCACTGCTTTCGACACCGAATACATCGCCAGCATGCCGTCCGGGCAGGCGGCGACGAGGGGCGTCAAGGCCTCGGGCGGCGTGGCGGCGTCGAGCCAGGTCGCGTAGGCGCCGGGCGCGAGGATCACCGGCATGCGCTCGTGCAGCTCGCGCATGCGGCCCGCGGCGTCGGTGGTTACGACGGTGAAGGAATCGACGAGCTCACCGTCCTCGGGCCGCGTCCATCGTTCCCAAAGGCCGGCGAGACCGAACAGCGCATCGTTGGCGGCGTGGATGTAGTAAGGCTGCTTGCCGCCAGCCACCGCCTTCCATTCGTAGAAGCCATTCGCCGGCACGATGCAGCGCCGCCTGCGGTACGCCGCGCGGAAGGACGGCTTGTCGGCAAGCGACTCGCCGCGCGCGTTGATCAGCTTCGTGGCGATGCTCTCGTCCTTCGCCCACGACGGCACCAGCCCCCAGCGCAGCAGGTGGAAAATGCGTTCGCCGCCGGTCCGCTGGCGCAGCACCGGCAGCCACTGCATGGGCGCGGCGTTGTAGCGCGGGGTGAAGTCGAGTTCCTCGACGCTGGCATCGAACTGCTCGCGCAAGCGGGAAACCGGGCCGTAGAGGGCGTAGCGTCCGCACATCGTCGAAGTCTCCCTGGCTCGAGTGGTCCGGCGACCGGATGACGTGGGCCGGCCGCCGGGGCGCGCGCCACCGAACCCGACAGTGACGGCGACGCAGCCCGCCTCCGCGATGCACACGCCGATCGCGCGCCGGACGTGGCGTACGGTCGATAATATCGCGAGCGACGCGACCGGCCGCATTGAGCGTCCGCCGGCGCGAGCACGCCATCAACGCACGAGGACTTCGCCATGCGAAACGAATCGATCTGGAGGATGCGGGTCGACAACCTGAAAAGGCACGCACACGACAACAGATGGGGCCGGGAACTGGTGAAACAGTGGGCCGCCGAGGGACTGATGGACGAAGATCCGGAAATCCAGGCCCTGCTGCGGCAGTGGCCCGAGCGCTACACCGATCTCGGCCCCGACGAGTGGCCTGACGCCCTGCGCCCTCCGACCAGGCGCTGACGGGCAGCGCGGACGCGTGCGCGCAACGGCAGGCGACGCCTCCGCGCAGCGGTCTTGCCCGTTCCCACCGGCACTCACCGGCTCCGGGCGGAGCCCGATCAGGCGTGCTCGAGGAACAGCGCGCGGATGTCCACCCGCGCCCCCAGCCGCGCCGCCAGCAGGTACAAGCCGCCGATCTTGCGATGCAGGAACAGCGCGTCGATCGGCGGCGTGTGCCAGAAGTTGCGCTCGTAGCCCAGCCGCATGCCGGCATCGCGCATGCGCCCCGCGAGCGACGAACGGCCGAAGTCGTAGGCGCGCTCCTGGCGCAGCGGCTCGCAGGCGAACAGGAAGATGTCGAGCACCATGCGCCGATGGTCGTCGCGGATGCCCTGCTGGAAGTAGCCGAGTTCGGCCGCGGCTTCGTTCAGCAGGGCGAGATCCTGCCGCATGCCGCCCAGCAGCAGGCGGCGGTATGCCTCGACACGGTCCGCCGCATAGGCGCGGGTGGCGCCGAAGTCGAGCAGCGCCAGGCGGCGGCTGGCGGGGTCGTAGCGGTAGTTGGCGAAGTTCGGGTCGGTCTGTACCAGGCGGAAATCGAAGATCTCGCGGAACAGCAGGGCGAACAGCAGGGTCATGACGCGGTCGCGCTCGGCCTGCGCGGCTTCGGCGAGCGACTCGATAGCCACGCCGTCGATGAAGCTCATCGCCAGGATGTTGTCGCGGGTGAGGCCGGCATCGACCTCTGGCAGCACGAAATCCGCACTGTCCGCGAGCAGCCCGCGGTAGCGGACGAGGTGCGCGCCTTCGTTCAGGTAGTCGGCCTCGTCATGGAGCTGGCGCTTGGCTTCTTCCAACAGGGGTGCGATGTCGAGCGACTTTGGCAGCAGGCCGGAGAGGCGCAGCAGCCCGGCGACGTTATCCACATCGCTGGATATGCTCTGGCGCACGCCGGGGTACTGCACCTTGATCGCCAGCCGCGCGCCGGCGCGGCTCGTGGCGGCATGCACCTGGCCGATCGAGGCCGCGGCCAGCGGCGAGAAGGAAAAGCGCTCGAACTGCTGCTCCCAGCCCGCGCCCCAACTGCCTTCGAGCACCGTCACGAGCTGACTCATCGGCATTGGCCGGGCGTCGGCGCGCAATTGCGCGAGGATGGCCGCCAGCTCGGGCGGGATCAGGTCGCCCGCGTCCATCGACAGCAACTGGCCCACCTTCATCGCCGCGCCGCGCAACTGAGCGAGCTGGTCGGCCACGCGGCGGGCGTTGGCCGGGGTGAGCAGCAGCTCGCCGAGGTTTGGCCGCCGGCCCTGAGCGATCTGGCGCACGCCTTCGGCGATCATTCCGCCGGCCACGCCCGACGCCAGCCTGCCTAACCGCGCCAGCCGTGACAGCCGGCTGCCTGGCACCGCGAACGCAGCGGGTATCACCGCGATGCCCCGTCGCGCTCGGCAGCGGGCACGTCGGCGTCCTCGAGCTCGTAGCCGTCCGCCACATAGCCCGGCCCCTTCATGACCATGACGATGAAGGCCACGATCGCGACCGTGAACAGCACCGTCCAGTGCAGCACGAGCAGGCTGATCGAATAGATATCGACGGTGGTGACCAGTGTCGGCGATGGTGCACGACCGATGGCCTCGAACAGCCGCACGCCGAGCGAGGGGAGGCCGAGAAGCAGGCTGCCGATGATCAGGAGCCGGGGCAGCAGGCGCAGCACGCGTCGTTCCTCGCCGGCAGGAGTGCTTGCGAAACCCGCCAGCCTGTTGAATGGATACGTCACGTCACGCTCCTCCCGACACCCTGTCAGCGCATAGCGAAGAAGCCGCCGAGCAGCAGACAGACCGAAGCGAGGCTGGTCAGGCGCAGGCGCAGCGGCAGATACCACGCGGGCAAGGCGGCCGCAGCAGCGAGGCGGCGATCCTGCCAGTAGTGAGCGACGAATCCGGCCACGAGCAGGACGGCCGCGAACAATGGGTCGGCCAGCAGGGCCGGCCACGCCACCAGCGCAGGCACGGTGCTCCACACGAAGCACGCCGCGCGCCGCGCATCGGTGAGACCGGGCAGGCACATCGCGAAGCCCCAGTGCAGGGCGCCGACGAAGCTCAGTATCACCGCGCCGTAGGCGACCAGCGCGTCGCCCCAGAAGAGTCCGTGCCAGGGATCGGCCAGGATCGTGATCGCCAGTCCCAGGAACGGCAGCAGCCCCCCGTAGCCCAGCCAGGCGACTCGTCGCGGCACGGCATCGACAGTCGCGTTCTTCATCACCGCGCCTCACTTCATCACCAGCGGGCGGATGCTGGAGAAGCCACCATCGACCGCCCACACCTGCCCTGTCACGCGCGCCGCGTGCGGCGACAGCAACCACGCCATCAGCTCGGCCAGTTCCGCCGGCTCGCCGATGCCGGGAAGCGGATACTGGCGCGCCGCGCCTTCCCGCGCCGCGGGGTTGGCGATGATGCCGGCGGTGGCAGGCGTCGCCATGATGCCGGGCGCGACCGCATTGACGCGGATGCCTGCCCCGGCGTGGCTCGCCGCCGCACCACGCACCAGCCCTTCCACCCCGGCCTTGGCGGCGGCGATCGCTTCATGGTTGGGCGTGCCGATGCGGGCGGCAATCGACGACACCAGCACGGCCGCGCCGGGCAGGCGTGCCTCGCGCAGGCTGCCAACGAAACCGGCCAGGGTATGGAAGGCGCTGACCAGATTGGCGCGCAGGCAATCGTCGAAGTCGGCCTCGCTCATGCGATGCAGCGCACCCAGCCGGATGTTGCCGACGCAGTGCGCCAGCGCGGTCGGCTGCATCCCGCGCTCGGCCGCCTGCTCGAAGATGCGCCTCACCCCGGAAGGCGTGGCGCAGTCGGCCTCGACCTGCAGGTGCGCGTCGCCGAAAGCCGCCTGCAGGCGCCCGGCATCGCGGCTCACCACGATCGCCCTCCATCCGTCGGCAGCGAGCCGGCCGACCAGCGCCTGACCCAGGCCACCTGCGGCACCGGTCACGATTGCAATCCTGTCCACGTTGCCTGCTCCTGCGCGCACTGTGCTTCGCTGTCCACGACAATCAGGCAGATGTCGACGAAACAGCCCTCACCAATAACCGCCTCTCTATCAGAAGATTAGAAAAGTTTCTCTATTTTGTCCAGGACAAAATAGACATGCCAGCCTCCCCCCTCGCCGCACGCCGACGCCGACGGCACGGCCGCAGGTGATGTTCAGCGCTGGAGCACTTGCGGCAGGGTGACCACGGACCAGCCGCGCGCTTCCAGCGCCTCGCGCAGATGCCGCGCGCTCTGCACCGCGCCGAGGTTGTCGCCATGCACGCAGATGCTTTCCATCCGCGCCGGCAGCACCTTGCCGCTCTGCGACACGACGCCGCCCGCCTCGAGCATGCGCAGCACGTGGGCGACGATTTCGTCGTGGTCGTGCAGCACGGCCCCCGGCTGGCCGCGCGGCGCGAGCATGCCCTGGTCGGTGTAGGCGCGGTCGGCGAAGATCTCGCCCGCCACCGGGAGCCCCGCGCGTTCACCGGCGCGGTGCAGTTCCGACAGCACCGGCGCGAGCAGGATCAGTTCGCGGTCCACCGCGCGCACCGCGCGTGCCACCGCGTCGGCCAGCGCCGCATCCTCGCAAGCCTGGTTGTTGAGCGCGCCGTGCGGCTTCACATGGGTGACGCGCCCGCCTTCGGCCGCGGCCATGCCCATCAGGGCACCCACCTGGTAGATCACCATGGCTTCCAGTTCCGCCGGCGCGAGCTTCATCGGCCGCCGGCCGAAGCCCTGCAGGTCGGGGTAGGCCGGATGCGCACCGAGGCTCACCCCGGCAGCGAGCGCCGTGCGCACCGTCTGACGCATCACCGCCGGGTCGCCGGCATGGAAGCCGCAGGCGATGTTGGCCGAGCGCACCACCTGCAGCAGGGCTTCGTCCTCGCCCATCTTCCACGCGCCGAAGGATTCACCGAGGTCGGCATTGAGGTTGATCTTCATGGATTCGGACTCCGTTCGTTTCAGCGGTGATCGGATGACAGCGGGCGGTACTCGCCCGCGAGCGCATGGACGACGCCACCCACCAGGTTGGCGCTGTACAGCACGGCGAGGTCGACGCCGTCGGGCAGCAGCGGCCGGACCGTGGCGATCAGCGCGCGCGTTTCGGCTTCGAAGGCACGGGCGATGCGGGCGCCCTCGTCCGCCGTCACTGCGGCGAAGCGCAGGGCCTGGCCGGGACGCAGCGCGGCCAGGCGGCCCAGATCCGCACTGATGACGGTGGCGATCTTGGGATAGCCGCCGGCAGTCTGCGCATCGGCAAGCAACACGATGGGCTGGCCGCTGCCCGGCACCTGGATCGAGCCCGGCACGGTGGCGTCGGACACGATCTCGGCGGCGCCGCGGTGCGCCAGCCGCGGGCCTTCGAGGCGCACGCCCATGCGGTCGGCCTCGGCGGTGACGCGATAGTCGGCACGAAGCAGGGTCTGCAGCGCCTCGTCGGTGAAATGCCCGGCCTGCGGCCCCGGCACGATGCGAATCGGCCCGGCATCGGCCAGCGGCGGTTGCGGCAGCGCGCGGTCGACGCCATCGCCGGCGCCGGCCGGCACGCGCATGCCTGCCGCCAGCGCCTTGCCGTCCAGCCCGCCGAGCCCGGCACGCACATAGGTCGAGGCGCTGCCCATCACCGCCGGCAGCACCAGGCCCGTCACCGCCACCGCCGCGATGCGGCCGCTGACGAGGCGGCGGATGCGCAGGCTCTCGCCATCGGCCAGCGTCACCGAGCGCCACGACGGCAAGCAGCGACGGCCGTCCCGGCCCTCGACTTCGACGCTGGCATCGCCCGCCACCGCCACCCGTACCGGTCCGCCGCGCGCCGCGACCTGCAGGCCGCCGTCGAAGCATTCGATCACCGGCGCCGTTTCGGCATTACCCGCCAGCGCGTTGGCGATGCGCATCAGGCGCAGGTCGAGCGCGCCCGCCCAGGGCACGCCGATGCGCCGGTGGCCGCGCCGCCCGCCATCCTGCACCGAGGCGTAGGCGCCTGCGGCGACGATCTCAAGCTCGGTCTTCGTGCTCATGCGCCCTCCTGCGCGTCGGTGGCGCGGCCTTCGTGCGCCTCCAGCCACACGAGCGGATCGATCTCGCCGCTGCGCACCCCGGCGTCGATGGCACGACATTCGTCGGTGCCGACCGGCACGAAGCGCACGCGGTCGCCGGCCGCCAGCAGCGAGGGCGAATCGCGCCGGGCATCGAACAAAGGTACCGGGCAACGTCCGAGCAGATGCCATCCGCCGGGGCTTTCCCACGGGTAGATCGCCGTCAGGCCGGTGGCGATCGCCACGCTGCCCGGCGGCACGCGCACGCGCGGCTCGGCACGGCGCGGCAGGCGCAGGGCGGCAGGCACGTCGCCCATGAACGGGAAGCCGGGCAGAAAGCCGAGCATGTAGACCAGGTAGTCGGTGCCGCCGTGCAGCGCGACCACCTCGGCCTCGCTCATGCCGAGCGTGCGCGCCACCTCGGCCAGATCGGGCGCCGCGTCGCCTTCGTAGCACACCGGCAAGCGCCAGCGCCGGCCGGCCAGCGGCGGGCTGTGCTCGGCGGCGGCCAGCAAGGGCTTCAAGTCGGCAAGCAGTTGCTCGCGGCCGGTGACGAGCGGATCGAAGAACAGGGTCAGCGAGCGGAAGGTGGGCATGGTCTCGATCAGCCCCGCCAGACCGCCCTCGGCCTTCCTGCGCGCGATCGCCGCGTCGAGCGCATTGACCGCCGCCAGCAGGCCGGGGTCGATCGTGTCGCCGAACTCGATGGTCAATGCCGCATCACCGGCATCCAGGATGGAAACGCTCACAGGCGTCCTCCTTCGGTTATCAGAGGGATGAAGTGGAAGCCGCGCGGGCGGCCTGGTCGTAGCGGCCCGACAAGGTGCGCAGCAGGCGCGCGAGTTCGCCGATCTGCGCGTTGTCCTCGGGGCTGCCGGTGAAACCCGGCATCAGGCAGGAATCCCTGACGTCACGGTAGGCGAGACAGATCTCGCGCCCCTTGTCGGTCACCGAGAAGAAGGCTTCCTTGCCCTGCTTGGCGCTCTGCACCAGGCCGAGGCCCGCCAGCTTGCGCAGGGAATAGGACACGACGTGGGTGTCTTCCACGTTGAGCACGAAGCAGATGTCGGCCAGGCGCTTTTCCGTGTCGCGATGGGCGACGTGGTGCAGCACCAGCACGTCGGTGGGCGCCATGTCCTTGACGCCGGCGGCGCTCATGCAGCGGATCATCCAGCGCGCGAAGGCGTGCCACGCAATGATCAGGCCGAACTCGAACTCGGAGAGTTCGGGCGATTTCGATGACACCAGATGCTCGGAAGAAACGATGCGGTTGCTGTCGGCCATGATGCCTCCTTTCCGTTTCGAAGAGGTTTTGAAGAGGTTTTTTATAAAAAACGTCTACGTTTTGTTGACAAGATACCCATAAAATCTCTATCGTGCAATAACGATGACTTATATGGAACGCAGGTTGTCGCCCGCTACATCGCGTAAGCCGGGGCTACGCCCCTTCCTCACTCCAGGAGCACACGTCATGACGTACTCGCACCTCCTCAAGGCGATCACCGGAACCGTGGCCGGCCTCGGCATTGCCGTCGCGGCCCACGCCCAGACCGCCTGGGACATGCCCACCCCCTACCCTGCGAACAACTTCCACACCGAGAACATCCAGCAGTTCGCCAAGGACGTCGAACAGGCCACCGGCGGCAAGCTCAAGATCACCGTCCATGCCAATGGCTCGCTGTTCAAGGCGAACGAGATCAAGCGCGCGGTGCAGGGTGGCCAGGCACAGATCGGCGAGCTCATCATCTCGGGTCTCGCCAACGAGGACCCGATCTACGCGCTCGACACCGTGCCCTTCCTCGCCACCGGCTACGCCGACTCGAAGAAGCTGTGGCAGTCCTCGAAGGCGGCGGTGGAAGCCCGTCTGGCGAAGAACGGCCTCAAGATCCTGTACTCGGTGGCGTGGCCGCCGCAGGGGCTGTACGTGAAGACTCCGTTGAGCACGATCGGCGACCTCAAGGGCATGAAGATCCGCTCCTACAGCCCGACCGTGGCGCGCATGATCGAGCTCATGGGTGGGCAGCCGGTGACCGTGCAGGCCGCCGACCTCACCCAGGCGCTGTCTACCGGCGTCGTGTCGGCCAACCTCACCTCCTCCGCGACCGGCTACGACACCAAGAGCTGGGAGCAACTGACCTACTACTACGACCTCCAGGCCTGGCTGCCGAAGAACATCGTCTTCGTCTCGAAGAAGGCCTTCGATGCCCTCGATCAGCCTTCCCGTGATGGCCTGCTCAAGGCCGCCGCTGCCGCCGAGGAGCGTGGCTGGAAGGTCTCCGAGGAGAAGACCGCCTGGTACATCGAGCAGCTCAAGAGCCACGGCATGAAGGTGCAGCCCGCGCCCGCAGCCCTGCAGGCCGAGCTGCTCAAGGTCGGCGAGAAGATGACCGCCGAGTGGGCCGACAAGGCCGGTCCGGACGGCCAGGCCATCCTCGACGCCTATCGCAAGCTCAAGTAATCGGCCGACCTTGCACCGGCCCCGCAGCGGCGGGGCCATCACTGTTCAGGAGATCGCCCATGAGAGCATTCCTCGATTCGCTTTACCGCCTGTCCGGCGCGCTCGCCGCGATCGGCATGGTGGCCACGCTGATACTGGTCGCGTCCGGCATCCTGACCCGTCCGCTCGGCATCTACCTGGCGGGCACCGACGATTACGCCGGTTACGCGATGGCCGCCTGCGGCTTCCTCGCCCTCGCCTATACCTTCAAGCACGGCGAGCACATCCGCGTGAGCCTGGTGCTCGAGCGCGTGGGCCCGCGCCTGCGTGCGGCGCTCGAATGGTTCTCGCTCGCCGCCGCGACGGCAGTGGCGGCGATGCTGGCGTACTACGCCGTGCGCCTGGTGCTGCAGTCGCACGAATTCGAGGAGATCTCGCAGGGGGTGGACGCCACGCCGCTGTGGATTCCGCAACTGACGATGGCGATCGGCTCGGTCGTGCTGCTCATCGCGCTGGTCGACGACCTGGTGATGACCACCCTGGGTCGCGAGCCGGCGCGACTCGCGCACGCCGGCGGCGAAGCCGCGCGCATGGAATGAGGGGCGGACCATGGAACTGATGATTGCGGCCGTCCTGATCGGCCTGATGCTGGCGCTGCTCGCCGGCGGAGTATGGATCGGCCTCGCGCTGATGGCGATCGGCATCCTCGGCATGCTCGGCTTCACTCCGCGCGCCCCGGGCGACGGCATGGCGGTGGCGATCTGGGGCGCCGGCTCGAGCTGGACCCTGACCGCCCTGCCCCTGTTCCTGTGGATGGGCGAGATCCTGTTCCGCACCAAGCTGTCGGAAGACATGTTCAAGGGCCTGTCGCCCTGGCTGGAGCGCCTCCCGGGGCGCCTGCTGCACACCAACATCATCGGCTGCACGCTGTTCGCCGCGGTGTCGGGCTCGTCGGCGGCGACCTGCGCCACCATCGGCAAGATCGCGCTGCCCGAACTGCAGCGCCGCGGCTATCCCGAGTCGATGGCGCTCGGCACGCTGGCCGGCGCCGGCACGCTGGGCCTGCTGATCCCGCCCTCGATCATCATGATCGTGTACGGGGTGGCGGCCGACGTGTCGATCTCCAAGCTGTTCATCGGCGGTGTGCTGCCCGGCATCCTGCTGGCGAGCCTGTTCATGGGCTGGGTGGTGGTGTGGTCGCTGATGAACGCGGACAAGATCCCCGCCGCCGACCTCAAGACCGACTTCATGGGCAAGCTGCGCGCCTCGAAGAACCTGATCCCGGTGATCCTGCTGATCACCGGCGTGCTCGGCTCCATCTACAGCGGCATCGCCACGGCCACCGAGGCGGCGGCGATCGGCGTGATCGGCAGCCTGATCATCGCCGCCAGCCAGCGCACGCTCAACCGCGCGAGCTTCATCGCCGCGCTGATGGGCGCCACCCGGCTGTACTGCATGATCGCGCTGATCCTCGCCGGCTCGGCCTTCCTCACCCTGGCGATGGGCTACATCGGCCTGCCGCGACAGCTCGCCGAATGGATCGGCGCGCTCGGCCTCACCCCGGGGATGCTGTTGGTGGCGTTGGCGATCTTCTACATCCTGCTCGGCTGCTTCCTCGACGGCATCTCGATCGTGGTGCTGACGATGGCGGTGCTGATGCCGACGATCCAGACTGCGGGCATCGACCCGCTGTGGTTCGGGATCTTCGTCGTGGTCGTGGTGGAGATGGCGCAGGTCACGCCGCCGGTGGGCTTCAACCTCTTCGTGCTGCAGGGCCTGACCGGGCGCGACATGACGGTCATCGCGCGCTACGCGCTGCCCTACTTCCTGCTGATGGTGCTCGCCGTGGTGATGCTGTATGCGTTCCCCGGGCTGGTGACCTGGTTACCCGGGCACATGATCGGCTGACATCGCCCCCCAACCGGGCGTAGCGGCGCCGGCACGAATCATCGGCCGGCGCTGACGACTTGAGCGGACGACGGCGAGCCGTCGCGCGGCGGCGACGAAGCCACGCAGCCGCGCATCGGCCCGCCAGGTCGCGGAAAGACTCTTTGTTTAGAAATGCTAAATCTGGCACAAGAATCTATCGATTGAGCTACCTCAACCGTCAATGGAAAATTCCATTGATGCAGCAATAAGAATTGCTGCGATTAGATTCATTAAATCAACAGCAGATTTCACCCGGAGTCCTCCATGTCCATCAGCGTCCTCGACTTGTTCAAGATCGGCATCGGGCCGTCCAGCTCGCACACCGTCGGGCCGATGCGCGCCGCGCACGATTTTGCCGCCGCGCTGACGCAGCAGGGGCTGCTCGACCGGGTGCGGCGCATCGAGGTGAAACTGTATGGATCGCTGTCGGCCACCGGCATCGGTCACGGCACCGACCGCGCGGTGGTGGCCGGGCTGATGGGCGCGCGCCCGGACGAGGTCGATCCCGATTTCGTCATCGATGCGGTCGATCTCGTTCGCCTCGACGGCGAGCTCATGCTCATGGGCAAGCACGCCCTGCCCTTCGTGTGGGATCGCGACATGCGCCTGCTGCCGGTCAGCCTGCCCTACCACCCCAATGCGATGCGCCTGACTGCGCATGGCGCCGACGGCGTGGTGTACGAGAACACCTATTACTCGGTCGGTGGCGGCTTCGTGGTGGACGAGGCGCAGGCGCAGTCGGGCGAATCGGCCACTGCCGAAGTCGCGCTGCCCTATCCCTTCGACACCGGCGCCGAACTGCTCGAGCAATGCCGCCGCCACGGCCTGCGCATCAGCGAGCTGATGCTCGCCAACGAATCCGCCTGGCGCAGCGAGGCGGAGACACGCGCCGCGTTGCAGCGCATCTGGGACGTCATGCGCGGCTGCGTCGCCCGCGGCATCACCCAGGAAGGCGTGCTGCCCGGCGGCCTCAACGTACGCCGCCGCGCCGCCGCGCTGCACCGCAAGCTGAGCGAACGCGCCGCCGGCCGCAACTTGATCAGCGACACCATGGCTGCGCTCGACTGGGTCAACCTGTATGCCCTCGCGGTGAATGAAGAGAACGCCGGTGGCGGCCGCGTCGTCACCGCGCCCACCAACGGCGCGGCCGGCATCATCCCGGCGGTGCTGCACTACTACATGGAATTCATGCCCGGCAGCAGCGCGCGCGACGTGGAGGACTTCCTCCTCGCTGCCGCGGCGGTCGGCGTGCTGTGCAAGAAGAACGCCTCGATCTCCGGCGCCGAGGTCGGCTGCCAGGGCGAGGTCGGTTCCGCCTGCGCGATGGCTGCTGCCGGCCTGGCCGAAGTGCTGGGCGGCACCCCCGAGCAGGTCGAGAACGCGGCCGAGATCGGCCTCGAGCACAACCTCGGTCTGACCTGCGACCCGGTCGGCGGCCTGGTGCAGGTGCCCTGCATCGAGCGCAACGCGATGGCCTCGGTCAAGGCGATCAACGCTGCCCAGCTCGCGCTGCGCGGCGACGGCGCACACGCGATCTCGCTCGACCAGGTGATCCGCACCATGCGCGACACCGGTCGCGACATGCTCGACAAGTACAAGGAAACCTCCCGCGGCGGCCTCGCCGTCAGCTTCCCCGAGTGCTGAGCGCATCCCCGCGCCACCGGCGCACGCTCCACACGACGCACTCGACGTTCCAACCCGAAAGACAAAGTTATCCACGAGGAGACACCCCGATGACCACCGCCACTCCCACGGCTCTGCAGCGCGTACTGCGCATGAGCCTCATCTCCCAGATCGCGATCGGTCTGGTCCTCGGCGTCGCTCTGGCGCTGATCGCGCCCGGCGCCACCAAGTCGGTCGCCCTGCTCGGCGACATCTTCATCGCCGCACTGAAGGCGGTGGCGCCGATCCTGGTCTTCGTGCTGGTGGCGGCGGCGATCGCCAACCACAAGAAGGGCCAACCCACCCACATCCGCCCGGTGCTGATGCTCTACCTGCTCGGCACCTTCGCCGCTGCGCTGGTGGCGGTGCTCGCCAGCTTCGCCTTCCCGACCTCACTCGTGCTCAATGCGCCGGCCGCCTCCGGCACGCCGCCGGGCGGCATCCTCATCGTGCTCAAGAACCTGCTGCTGAGCGCGGTCTCGAACCCGGTCCGCGCGCTGATGGAAGCCAACTTCATCGGCATCCTGGCGTGGGCGATCGGCCTGGGCATCGCCCTGCGCCACGCCGGTGACGGCACCCGCAAGGTGCTCAACGACCTCGCCGACGCGATCTCGCAGATCGTGCATGTGGTGATCCGCTTTGCGCCGATCGGCATCTTCGGCCTGGTCGCCGCCACCATGGGCGAAGCCGGTCTCGATGCACTGGTCGGCTATGGCCGCCTGCTGCTGATCATCGTCGGCTGCATGCTATTCGTCGCCCTGGTGGTCAATCCTCTGTTCGTGTTCTGGAAGCTGCGCACCAATCCCTATCCGCTGGTGTTCACCTGCCTGCGCGAAAGCGGTGTCACCGCCTTCTTCACCCGCAGCTCGGCCGCCAACATCCCGATCAACCTCGAACTGTGCAAGCGCATGGGCCTGCACGAAGACACCTACTCGATCTCGATCCCGCTCGGCGCCACCATCAACATGGCCGGCGCGGCGATCACGATCTCGGTGATGACGCTCGCCGCCGCCCACACCCTGGGCATCCCGGTCGACTTCCCCACCGCGCTGCTGCTGTGCATCGTGTCCTCGCTTGCCGCCGCCGGCGTGTCGGGTGTGGCGGGCGGTTCGCTGCTGCTGATCCCGATGGCCACCGCGCTGTTCGGCATCAGCGCCGATGTGGCGATGCAGGTGGTGGCGATCGGCTTCGTCATCAGCGTGGTGCAGGATTCGGCGGAAACCGCGCTGAACTCCTCGACCGACGTCATCTTCACCGCCGCCGCCTGCGCCGCCGAGAGCGGTGAGCCGCTGAACCTGCAACGCGCCTGATCGTCATGCAACCCATGCAACACTTCGCCAGCGACAACTACGCCGGCGTCTGCCCGGAGGCCATGGCGGCCTTCGCGGCGGCCAATGCCGGCCACGCCCCGGCCTACGGCGAGGACGAATGGACGCGCAAGGTCTCCGACCGCCTGCGCGAACTCTTCGAGACCGACTGCGACGTCTATTTCGTCTTCAACGGCACCGCCGCGAACTCGCTCGCGCTCGCCTCGCTGTGCCAGAGCTACCACAGCGTGGTGTGCCACGAGCTGGCTCACGTCGAGACCGACGAGTGCGGCGGCCCGGAGTTCTTCTCCAACGGTTCGAAGCTGCTGCCGGCACATGGCGCAAACGGCAAGCTCACGCCGGAGGCCGTGCTGGAGGTGATCTCGCGCCGCAGCGACATCCACTATCCGAAACCGCGTGTGGTGACGCTGACGCAGAGCACCGAGGTGGGCACCGTGTATCGGCCCGACGAGGTCGCCGCGATCGCCGCCTGCGCGCGCGAGCATGGCCTGCGGGTGCACATGGACGGCGCACGTTTCGCCAATGCGGTGGCCTCGCTCGGCGTGGCGCCGGCCGACGTCACCTGGAAGGTCGGCGTGGATGTGCTGTGCTTCGGCGGCACCAAGATGGGGCTGCCGGTGGGCGAGGCGGTGGTGTTCTTCGACCGCCGGCTGTCGGAGGACTTCGCGTACCGCTGCAAGCAGGCTGGCCAGCTCGCATCGAAGATGCGCTTCCTGTCCGCGCCCTGGCTCGGCATCCTGGAAGACGATGTGTGGCTGCGCCACGCTCGCCACGCCAACGCGATGGCGCAGCGCCTGGCGAGCGGGCTGCAGCGGGTGCAAGGCGCGAAGCTGATGTTCCCGGTCGAATCCAACGGCGTGTTCTGCGAACTCCCGCCCGCGGTGCTCGCCGGCCTGCGCGAGCGCGGCTGGCGTTTCTACACCTTCATCGGCGCCGGCGGCGCGCGCTTCATGTGCGGCTGGGACACCCTGCCGGACAGCGTGGACGCGCTGCTGGCGGACGTGCGCGCGCTGTCGGCCTGACCGGGTGCGGCCGGCAGGCGAAAACACCGGCCGCCGTCCATCCCGGCTCCGGCCCTTGCGGCACCCACTCACCGAACTCAAGCACCATCCCCACTCCGAAGAGGCAGACACGTGATGGCGAACCCCCGCGACAAAAGCAGTCTCGACCGGCTTGCCGGCCTTTCCTACCTGAACCCCGCCGCGCCCGAGCCGTGGGCGAGCTTCGTCGAGCAGATCGAGCGCGTACGCCCTCACCTCGGTGAGCTGGAACGCTGGATCGAGACCCTGAAGCATCCCAAGCGCGCCCTGATCGTGGACGTGCCGATCGAGCGCGACGACGGCACCGTCGCCCACTACGAGGGCTACCGCGTGCAGCACAGCCTGTCGCGCGGGCCGGGCAAGGGCGGCGTGCGCTTCCACCCCGACGTCACCCTCAACGAGGTGATGGCGCTGGCAGGCTGGATGACGATCAAGAACGCTGCGGTCGGCCTGCCCTTCGGCGGCGCCAAGGGCGGCATCCGCGTCGACCCGGCGAGCGTCAGCAAGGGCGAACTGCAGCGCATCACGCGCCGCTACACGTCGGAGATCGGCATCGTCATCGGCCCGGACAAGGACATCCCGGCGCCCGACGTCGGCACCAACGCGATGACGATGGCGGTGATGATGGACACCTTCTCGATGAACCGCGGCGGCACCGCCACCGGGGTCGTCACCGGCAAGCCGATCGCGCTCGGCGGCAGCCTCGGCCGCCAGGAAGCGACCGGGCGCGGCGTGTACATCACCGCGCGCGAAGCCGGCCGCCACCTGCAACTGCCGATCGAAGGCGCGCGCGTGGTCGTGCAGGGTTTCGGCAATGTCGGCGGCATCGGTGCGCGCCTGTTTCACGAGGCCGGCGCGCGCGTCATCGCCATCGCCGATCACACCGCCACGCTGGTGAACGAGGCCGGCATCGACATCCCGGCGGCGCTCGAACACACCGCCGCACACGGTGGCCTGGCCGGCTTCGCCGGTGCCGCGCCGATCGACATCGAGGATTTCTGGCGTCTGCAGTGCGAGTTTCTCGTCCCCGCCGCACTGGAAGGCCAGCTCACCGTCGACCGCGCTGCCGGCGTGCGCGCCCGCGTCGTCGTCGAGGGTGCCAACGGCCCGACCACCCCGGCGGCCGACGACGTGCTGCGCGAACGCGGCATCCTCGTCGTGCCCGACGTGCTCGCCAACGCCGGCGGCGTCACCGTGTCCTACTTCGAGTGGGTGCAGGACTTTTCCAGCTTCTTCTGGACCGAGGACGAGATCAACGATCGCCTCGAACGCATCATGGTCGGCGCCTTCGGCGCGATCTGGAAGATTGCCGAGGAAAAGCGGGTGTCGCTGCGCACCGCCGCCTTCATCATCGCCTGCCACCGCGTGCTCGAAGCGCGCGCGGAACGCGGCCTTTACCCCTGAGCTGAAGGCGGCCCGCCCGGCGCTACCACGGGGTCCGACGTTGGCGCGGACCTCATCCCAGGTGCTGCCCGCGCGCCCTGTCGACGGCATCTCGATCGGCGTACCGATCCCGATGCCGTCGACAGGGTTTCTTCGAGACGGGAATCACCAGGATTTCACGGGACATCCCCAGCGACGCCGTCCGAGTCGCCAGCGCCCTCTTTCTGCGTCGCAGGTCGCCGCTTGCTGCGCACGGCGGCCTTGCCGGACGGCTTTTCGGTCACCTCGCGCAGGCTCGCCTGCACGAAGCAGAGGTGCAGGTTGGCCGCCTTGCGAGCCCCGACGGGATCCCTCGCGGCGATGGCCTTGACGATCTCGGCATGCTGCTCGTCCAGCAATGCGACGTTGTCCTGCTGGTGGTATAGCGCCTCGCGCGAGCGCAGCATGTTGATGCGCATCAGGTTGAACAGACCCCGCGTCACATGGACGAGGGCCAGATTGTGCGAGGCCTCCGCCACCGACATGTGAAAGTCGGCATCGCGATCCGCATCCTCGAATGGGTCGAACTCGCCCTTTCGTTTTCGCATGCTCGCCACCAGGCTGCCGAGCTTCCTGATGTCCGCATCCGTGGCGCGCAGCGCGGCAAACTGGGCGGCGATGCATTCGAGCCCGTGGCGCAGCTCGAGGATGTCGTCGGCTGTCGATGGATGACGCTGCAGCAGATGCACCAGCGGGTCGGTGATGATCGGTCCCGTCACGTCGGTCACGTCGTAACCACCACCTCGACGCGCCTGCAAGAGCCCCCGGCTCTCGAGGATCAACAAGGCCTCGCGCAGTGAAGGCCGCGACACATCCAACTGCTTGGAAAGATCACGTTCGGACGGCAGGCTGAATCCGGGCCTCAGCTCGCCGCGCGCGATCATCCCCTCGATCTGCTCGGCGATGGCATCGGAGAGCCGCGTCCTTCGTGGCTGAACGACAGCCTGAAACGACAACGTTCTGGTCATGACGATGTTCTTGACATGCGACTTTCTCTGCGGTCGACCGGCCCTTCCACCGGGATGTCGACTGGCGTGCAGTCCAGATCCCGGGGGAAAGGCTCGACGCCGAAACAGGACTGCTTCAGAACCTGTATCGGGACGCGGCATGAACGCTCCGCTACGTGCGGACCGTTGTGCCACTGCAAGGCAGGACTTCGTTGTCCTCCCGCTGTCACCCGCCCATGGGGGTTTAAACTAATGGCAAG
>SHNC01000192.1 GCA_004295105.1 Betaproteobacteria bacterium
CGATGAGCGGTGCGATGCGCCGGCTGATGACGACCGACCGCAAGGAGTTCGACCCGCGCAAGTTCTTCAAGGCCGCCCGCGACGCCGCGCGCGACATCTGCCACCAACGCTTCGAAGCCTTCGGCTGCGCCGGGCAGGCGAGCCGGATCAAGCCGCTGGCGCTGGAGGTGCTGGCGAAACGCTACAGCGCCTGACTCCAGCCCGCCGCGGGCGGAGATCAGAACGTTAGCTCCGCCCGCCGTGCTGACGGCGCCCATCTCCTCCCGGACCATGAGCTGCGCAAAGGGCAACCATCGGTGCCAATCGCCTCGAAGCCGCCGCCGCTCCAGGTTCTCGCCGTCTCTTGCACTTCGAGCGAGCCCTGCTATTTTTGAATCGTATATGCCGTAATCAAAACGGTATGCGAATTGCGGGAACGTGTGGACCGCGACATGGATGATGCGGACGGGAGGCGGCGATGAGCGAGTCCGGTGTCCCATTAGAAACGTCTGAGGTCTTACGCCAAGAGTTCGACGCGTTGCATGGCCGGCCGCAGGGCGGGTGGCAAGACCTCGAGGACGAGAACGCGCGGTTGAAGGACGTTCATGACAAGATCCACGCCCTCCCGTCGCCACGCATCGCGCTTTGTCTTTCCGGTGGAGGGATTCGCAGCGCCACGTACTGCCTCGGCGCGCTTCAAGCGCTAGCAAGCTTCACACCAAGTCCACCCGTTCCCGACCCGAATGAGGCGACATCGGCAAGCCAGGGCAGCGCCTCGGAGTCGACGACGTCCGAGGGGTCGAGCCAAATCGAGCGCATACATTATCTCTCCACGATTTCCGGTGGCGGCTACATCGGTGGTTTCCTGACCGCCTTGTTGGAGCGAGAAAACTTCGATTACGCGAAGGTCGCCGAGAAGCTCAGGCACTCCGCATCTCCACACCTGGCGGACGGTGTCGAGAAATGCATCAACTGGCTGCGACGATACAGCAACTACCTCGCCCCGCGGCGAGGCTGGTCGACGGATACATGGAGCATGGTGGCGCTGTTCGTACGCAACATGCTGCTCAACTGGGTGGTGATCATCCCCGCCATCCTGCTGGCACTGTTGCTGCCACTGCTGCACCTTGTCGCACTAGGTAACGGCGCTTACCACCTGCAGGTCCTAGTTGTGGAAGGATTTATCGTCCTGTGCTGGGCGCTCGCCTATCCACGATCGATCAGACGGCGTGGAGTCGTGCAGAAAGGATGGTTGCTGTTGCACGCCGTGCTGTCGACTCTAGCGGTGGGATGTTTGTATTGGGTCGTTCCGTTCATAGGGGCTACCGATACTGCCGCCGATGGCGAGACGATGCGCCGGGTGGCGATGCTGGCCGCGAGCGGGGCACTGTTCCTCTATTGGCTCGCGTCGGCATTCATCGCTCTGTTCGCTCACGTTGCCGAGCATTGCGGCTGGTGTCGCAGCGCCAACATCCTGCGTGAACGCCTTGCTCGCGGGGGCGGGACGGCGCTGGCGATTGCGCTGGCGTGGGTTGCATTGCATGCCCTGGTGTTCTATCTCCCGCCACTGATCATGACGCTCGGTGCCGGCGGGATGGGGTTACTCGGCGCGGGGGGCCTGGCCGGCCTTATCGCCGCGGTGACCGGGTTCTGGGAAAAGTTCTCACGAGTACGCGAAAAAAGCTGGTTCGCACGCGTTTCGGCCTTCGGCCTCAATCTCGCCGCCGGCGCCTTCATCGTTATCGTGCTGGGCGCCGGCGGTGCAATGCTAAACATGCAGATCCTGCAGAAAGTCAAGGCAGCGACGGCGCCGTCCGCTGACGCTGGCCCCACGGCTACCCAACAATCTGCGGCAGCAGACGCCGACTACGTGCGAGCACGCAGACAGTTTCTTGCGACGGCGGAGAAATGGCAGGCGATAGGGGCCCGCAAGGAATTCGAGCCTGCGGTAACCGAAACCTTGGTGGAGCACAGTTCGAATCGAATTCGCCGTGCCGTCAGCGGCGCGCTTGACGAAATCTGCGACCCCGGCGGTGACGTCTGCCTTCTTGGATTGGCACTGCGCCGAGCGGCCGACACCTATGTCGCCGCCCTTGAGACCCTCGACTCAAAAGTCCTCTTGCCACCGCTCCTCGGCTTTGCCTTTCTCGCTCTTTTCGGGCCTGCAGTGGTCGGCGTGAATCGCTTCAACCTTGGAAGCTTTTATGAGAATCGGCTGGTTCGCGCATACCTGGGTGCATCCAATGCGAAGCGCGATGCAGACCAGTACTCCGGTTTTGACGAGGGAGACAACCTTGCCTTGAGTCAGTGCGCGCCGCAATACGAGAACGCGCGCCTGTTCCCAGTTATCGGCGTTGCGCTGAATCTGGTGCGCGGCTCGCGACTTGAGTGGCAGCAGCGTAAAGCCAGCAGTTTCACCATGTCGCCGCTGCACTGCGGCGGAGCGCATCGCGGCTATCGGCCGACCTCGAAATATTCTGGACCCTCTGGGCTCACGCTCGGTCGCGCCATTGCGATATCGGGGGCGGCGGTGTCACCCAACATGGGTTATCACTCGTCGCCGCTGATCACCTTCGTTCTGACCTTCTTCAACGCGAGACTGGGGTGGTGGTTGCCAAATCCCGGAAAGATAGGAGGGAAGGTGCTCGGCAAGCGCGAACCCGGCTTCCTGACACGCCCTATCTTTGACGAGTTGCTGGGACGAACCACCGACGAGCGTCCCTTCGTCTACCTGTCGGACGGGGGGCATTTCGACAATCTCGGCTTGTACGAGATGGTACGTCGGCGCTGCGCGCGCATCCTCGTAATTGACGCGACCTGCGATCCCGATGCGGGTTACAGCGATCTCGCCTCGACGATACGCAAGATACGCGTCGATCTGGGAATTTCCATCTCGTTGTCGTTCGACGCGAAAACGGGTTCTCCGGCAGCCGCTCCTTTCTGTATGGCGCAAATCGACTATCCGGCGGTCGACGGCACCACTGCGAGGACGGGGTATCTGATCTACGTGAAACCGACTCTGGACCATACAGTCCCGGTCGACGTGTGGCGTTACGCAAAGTCTCACTTCCGCAAGGGCGACACGTTTCCGCACCAGAGTACGGGGGATCAGTTCTTTGCCGAGGATCAGTTCGAAAGTTACCGGATGCTGGGTTTCCACAACCTTACGCAGGTGCTGGAGAAGATAAATCCGCTGGACGACGCCGCAGTGGAGAGATACGCCAAGAATGGCTCCTGTGATGATCGGATGGACGAATGCAACGAGCCGCAGTACTACTGCTACAAGCCCGATGGAGGTACCCGAATGCTTTCGGACGCCGCGGAGTTGCTCCAATCCTGGGCATCGATCGGCGCGCTGGCAACCGCGGTGACCATAGGCGGCGTAGTAGGTGTAGCAGGCTCAGTCGCGCTACAGCCGGGAGGCATCGTGTCACTGGCGCCCAATCAGACCGTGGCCGTGACCGGATCAGTGCCGGTCAGCGGCGAGCTTGGCTTGAAGCCGGATCAGCGGATCAACCTTGAGCCGAACCAACAGGTCCGCCTTGAGCCCGACCAGAAGGTTGGCCTTGAACCAGGCTGGGTCCGACTCGAACCGGATCAGAAAGTCAGTGTGATAGGAGCGGACGGTGCCGTGCCACCGTCCATACGCATCGACTCGGGGCCGGAACTCAGGGCCTTGATCGAGTCAAATCGAGCCCTTGCGGCCTCGGTCGGCCGTCTCGATGCCACGCTGGCCGCCCTCCGGACCGACACCAGCACTATGAATCAGAAGCTTGAGCAGGTCAGGGTGAGCGTCGACGGGGTCAGGACCAATACCGAGAACTTGGGCTTCGGCCGCAGCGCAATCGAGGGGCGCGGAGGGAGCCGATGAAAGCCGTGTCACGCGTTCCTTGGCTCGCCCTGCTCCTTGCCAGTTGCGCAACGACGCCGGACGTTGTCGCGACATGGTACCTGTCGCGCAATTGTGATCGGTTACAGGCCATCGCGGACGAATCGTGCAAGGACAATCCTCCCGCCGCAGACTGCCTGGCGGCGCGCAACGACATAAACACCTGCGAGCGGGACAGCAAGCCGAGGCTCTATATCGGGCTGCTGAACCGCAGCAGCAAGTCGCTTTCGGTCGAGTACCTCAAGGTAAATGATAAGTCGTATCTCCTTGACCAAACCAAGGTCAAACCGCCTCGTCTGGATGCCGGGCGCATCGTCTTTTTCGATCTTCAGGAGCTGGAACTTCCGCCGGAGAATGGGCAGGAACCGTACTGGGGATGCCACGTTCCGGTAGTGGCGACCCTAACATTAACCGGTGGAGGCACGGTCGGCGTCGAATCCATCAGCACCATGCCTAGCGCACTTACCTCGATCTGGCGCACTCGCTGCGTCTTCCCTCCGCTCTGAATTCGCCCGTCGTCCGACTACATGCGTAGTTTCCACAATGTGGATGAACACAATTTCCCCCTCGGATGGCGGCGGACACAATCCGCCCACCTTCCAAGGAGGAGACATCCATGATCCGGAAATCGCTGTTCCGCTCGCTGTACTTCCAGGTGATCGTCGCGATCATCGTCGGCGTGGCCCTCGGCCACTTCTACCCCGAGACCGGCGCGGCGATGAAGCCGCTCGGCGACGGCTTCATCAAGCTGATCAAGATGATCATCGCGCCGATCATCTTCTGCACCGTCGTGGTCGGCATCGCCGGCATGGAGGACATGAAGAAGGTCGGCAAGACCGGCGGCCTCGCCCTGCTGTACTTCGAGATCGTCAGCACCATTGCGCTGGTCGTCGGCCTCATCATCGTCAACGTGGTGCAGCCGGGCGCAGGCATGAACGTCGATGTCAGCACGCTCGACACCAAGGCGATCGCCGCCTACACCGCGCCGGGCAAGATGCAGAGCACGACCGACTTCCTGCTCAACGTGATCCCGAGCACCGTGGTCGACGCCTTCGCCAAGGGCGAGATCCTGCAGGTGCTGCTGTTCTCGGTGCTGTTCGGCTTCGCCCTGCATCGCTTCGGCGGTCGCGGCACCCTGGTGTTCGACATGATCGAGAAGTTCTCGCATGTGCTGTTCGGCATCGTCGGCTACATCATGAAGGTCGCCCCCATCGGTGCCTTCGGTGCGATGGCCTTCACCATCGGCAAGCACGGCGTCGGCACGCTGGCCCAGCTCGGCATGCTGATGGGCACCTTCTACGCCACCTGCCTGATCTTCATCTTCGGCGTGCTCGGCACCATCGCCCGCCTGCACGGCTTCTCGGTGGTCAAGCTCATCCGCTACATCAAGGAAGAGCTGCTGATCGTGCTCGGCACCTCGTCGTCCGAGTCCGCCCTGCCGCGCATCATGGCCAAGCTCGAGAACCTCGGCTGCAAGAAGTCCACCGTCGGCCTGGTCGTGCCCACCGGTTACTCGTTCAACCTCGACGGCACCTCGATCTACCTGACCATGGCCGCGGTGTTCATCGCCCAGGCGACCAACACGCCGATGGACCTCACCCAGCAGATCACCCTGCTGCTGGTGCTGCTGCTCACGTCCAAGGGCGCAGCGGGCATCACCGGCAGCGGCTTCATCGTGCTGGCGGCGACGCTGTCGGCGGTGGGCGGGGTGCCGGTGGCCGGTCTGGCGCTGATCCTGGGCATCGACCGCTTCATGTCGGAAGCCCGCGCCCTGACCAACCTGATCGGCAACACGGTGGCGACGGTGGTGGTGGCGAAGTGGTGCAAGGACCTCGACGAGGACCGTCTGCACAGCCACCTGAACAACGAGACGCAACTCGAGGCCGACCAGCCCGAGACCGTGCTCGACGAGACCGAAGCCCACCTGCACGTGCGCCCGGCCACCCAGCCGGCCTGAGCGGCCTGAGGGGAGAGGCCCCCCGGCCTCTCCCGAGCGCGCGGCCGCGCTTGTCCCGGCACCGAGCATGGGCAAGAATGCGGACTCCTTATTCAACGCGGGCGCCTCAGGGCGCCCGTTTCGCGCTCCATGCCCATGTTCGAACAACACCCGCTGCGCCAGGCGCTCAGCGACGAAGTCCATGCCCGCCCCCCCGTTGCGCTCGACACCCCCGAGTTGATCACCTATCTGGCCTTCGTGCATCACGAAGGCAGCGCCGAGCGGGAAGCCGACCACCTGAAGGCGCTGGCGGAGCAGCTCGGGCTCCCCGAGCCGATCACCTGCTCCGGCCACCTGCTGCTCGAGACTGCCGGCTTCCGCCTGAAGTGGGAGCGGCACAACGAGTTCTCCAGCTACTGCTTCTTCCGCCGCATCGATCCCACCGATCCGTCCGACGACTACGCCCTGCTGCACGTGCCGGCAGCCTGGCGCAAGGCGATCCCGGGCCAGTTGATCGCCGCGACCCACATCGAGCTGCGCAGCGTCACCGAGATGCCCGCGGAGACCGTGCTGCATCAGCAGTCCGCACGCGGCCAGGCGATGGTCGCGTCCAGGATCGCCGACGGTGCCGGCTGGGTGCTCACCGACTTCCACCTGCACGACGGTTTCTCGCACTTCCTGGTGCTCGACAACGGCTTCACGCCACGCCAGGCGGGCCGCATCGCGCAGCGCCTGGTCGAGATCGAAACCTACCGCGTGATGGCGCTGCTCGCTTTCCCCGTCGCCAAGCAGGTCGGACGCCTGCTGTCGCGCGCCGAGGATGAGCTCGCCGACCTGATGGACGGCATGGGCCAGGCGCGCAGCGCCGAGGACGACCGCGCGGTGCTCGGCCGCCTGTCGCGGCTGGCCGCCGAAGTCGAACGCTCGGTGGCCCACACCACCTTCCGCTTCGGTGCCGCCAACGCCTACTACCGGCTGGTGCAGCAGCGCATCGAGGATCTGCGCGAACAGCGCCTGCCGGGTTTCTCGCCGATCGGCGAATTCATGGATCGTCGCCTGGTGCCGGCGATCGACACCTGCATGTCGATCGCCCGCCGCCAGGACGACCTGTCGGCACGGATCGCGCGCAACTCGCAGTTGCTGCGCACCCGCGTCGACGTCGAAATCGAACGCCAGAACCAGGAGTTGCTGGCGCAGATGAACCGCCGCGCCAAGATCCAGTTGCACCTGCAGGAAACGGTCGAAGGCCTGTCGGTGGTGGCGATCACCTACTACGCCTCGCAACTGGTCAATTACATGGCCAAGGGCGCCAAACACCTGATCGCGCCAGTGACGCCGGAGATCCTCACCGCGGCGTCGATCCCGGTGATTGCCGGTCTCGTGTACATGGGGCTGCGGCGGATGCGCAAGCTGATCGGCAAGGAGGAAGGCGACGCCCACCACTGAGGCGGGCACCGCCTGCCCCCATCTCACATGGGCGGCAGGAGGCGGCGCCGTAAGTCGCCATTTCTCTCGGAAGAAACTTGATCCCGCTCAGAGTTTCAACAGTTTCCTGGCTGTCTCGCCCAGGATCAGTTTCTTGTCCGCATCGTTGAGGAAGTCATAGGCTTCGACCTTGTCGCAGGGACGCTCGTAGCCCATATCGAAACAATAATCGCTGCCCAGCATGATCCGGTCGGCGCCGACCAGCTTCACCAGATACTCCATGACTTCATTGGAGTGGGAAATGTTGTCATAATAGAAGCGTTTCAGATAAGCATCCGCGCCCCGGCCCTTGTTGGCATCGAGACCGCCTTTGCTCCGCTCCCAGGCGCGAGTCATGCGGCCGAACAGGATCGGATAAACGCCGCCGGCATGCGGCAGAACGACCTGCAGATTCGGGTAGCGGTCGAGGATGCCGCTGAAGATCAGCCGTGATGCGGCGATACCCGTGTCCACCGGATTTCCGATGGTGTTGATCATGAAATACTTGCCCAGGCGCGCCGGTTCGACCACATGCACCGGATGCAGGAACAAGGGCAGCCCCATTTGTTCGAGACGTTCCCACAAGGGATAGAGCGACTCGTCATCGATCTCCTTGTTCTTCGAGATCCGGGTTTCCGAATAAATCCCTTTCAGGCCGGGCATTTTCGCAATGCGATCGAGCTCGGCGATCGCCAGGTCGATGTTGTCGAAAGGCAGGGTTGCGAGTACGCAAAGCCGATCCGGGTATTTTTGATAGGCCTCGAACGCCGAATCGTTATGGGCTTCAACCAACTGTTGCTGCAGCTTGGCGCCAGCCCACAGAATCATCGGCATGGTCATGGAAATTGCATGTACGTCAACGCCGATTCTATCCATGTCCTCGATCCGCGCTTCCATGTGAATGAAGCGGTCTTCCAGCGCTGAAACGGTCGGCGGTGATTTGATCACGGGCTTGGACGGGTTCGACGTATCCACGATGGCACCGAATTCCGATCCATATTTTTCAATCAGCCGGATATAGGATTCAGGATAGTAGTGCGCATGGATATCGATGGACGAATGGGCGTGCTCGTGCATGACTTCATTCCTCTGGTGAAGAACAGGCTGATAGGATCCGGCCTCGAGCGTAGAACGCCAAGTGCTTCAACACCCTGCCGGGCGCAGTGTCTGCACGCCCGACAGCTTGATCCGCACGGTGTCCTGCGAAGGGTCGAACGGTCACTTCAGAAGCTGGTGGTACTGCGGCAATGCGGCAATGAGCTTCTCGACCAGGCACGGGAAGTCATCCCGTTCAAGCATTGCAGCTTGCGGACCCGACGGCAATGCGTTTTTTGCACGCGCTTTCGTCCACCTTCATGCCCTGCGACACCCTCGGGGAAGAGCGTCGCCGGTCACCTGGCCGTTGCGGGCCAGGGCGAGGGAATCGGTATCGCCAAGAGCTTCCTGCAGGGCAAGGGCGCTCTGCGCTTCCATGTCCCCTCCCGCGCTCGAAAGCACGCCCCCCTCCCCTATAATCGCGTCTTTGCCAGCAACCCGAGGCCCGCCGTGGCAACTCCGCTTTTCGAATCCTCCATCAAGAGCCTGCCGCTGCTCGGCCGCGGCAAGGTGCGCGACATCTACGCGGTCGACGCTGAGCGCCTGCTGATCGTCACCAGCGACCGCCTGTCGGCGTTCGACGTCATCCTGCCCGATCCCATTCCGGACAAGGGCCGTGTGCTGACGGCGATGGCGAACTTCTGGTTCGCGAAGCTCGGCCACATCATCCCCAATCAGCTCACCGGCATCGACCCCGAATCGGTCGTCGCCGCCGACGAACGCGACCAGGTGCGCGGCCGCGCGCTGGTGGTGAAGCGCCTGCAGCCGCTGCCGATCGAGGCGGTGGTGCGCGGCTACGTGATCGGCTCGGGCTGGAAGGACTACCAGGACACCGGCGCGATCTGCGGCATCGCGCTGCCCGCCGGCCTGAAGCAGGCGGCGAAGCTGCCGGCGCCGATCTTCACCCCGGCCTCCAAGGCCGAGGCCGGCGATCACGACGAGAACATCTCCTTCGCGCAGGCGCAGGCGCGCTGCGCGGCGATGCTGCCCGGCTTCGACGGTGCGGCGCTCGCGGCGCAGGCGCGTGACGCGGCGATCGCGCTGTATTCCGAGGCCGCCGACTACGCCGCCGGCCGCGGCATCCTCATCGCCGACACCAAGTTCGAGTTCGGCGTGGACAAGGCCGGCACGCTGCACCTGATCGACGAGGCGCTGACGCCCGATTCGTCCCGCTTCTGGCCGGCCGACAGCTACCACGAAGGCATCAGCCCGCCGTCCTTCGACAAGCAGTACGTGCGCGACTACCTCGAGACGCTGGACTGGGGCAAGACCGCGCCCGGCCCGAAGCTGCCGGCGGAGGTCATCGAACACACCGCGGCAAAGTACCGCGAGGCCTACGAGCGGCTGACGGGGCAGACACTGGCGTAATTCGCCACACAGTACGCGAGGGCCCGCGAAGAGGCCCGCCGTTGCCGAGGAAGATCCTCCATGCAGGTACCCGCCTCCGGCCGCACGCTGGCGATGGCTGTCGTCATCGCCTCCTACGTGCTGTCCTTCTTCCACCGCTTCGCCCCGGGCGGGATCGCCCTTGACCTGGCAGCCGCCTTCCAGACCAGCGCCGCCTCGCTCGGCGTGCTGGCTGCGACCTATTTCTATGTGTACACGGTGATGCAGGTACCGACCGGCATCCTGGTGGACACCCTCGGCCCGCGTCGCATCCTGCTGCTGGGCAACCTCATCGCCGGCGTCGGCAGCGCGCTGTTCGGCATAGCCCCCGCCCTCGATGTCGCGCTGGCAGGCCGCACGCTCATTGGCCTGGGCGTGTCGGTGGTGTTCATCGCCATGCTGAAGCTCATCGCCGTGTGGTTCGACGAACGCCGCTTCGCCACGCTCGTCGGGCTCGCCATGCTGATCGGCAACCTCGGCGCCGTACTTGCGGGCACGCCACTGGTCGCGCTGGCGGCGGTCACCTCGTGGCGCGGCGTGTTCTTCGGTGCAGCCGTGCTGTCGGTGGTGCTGGGGGTGGCGTGCTGGTTCTTCATCCGCGACAACGGCAACGCGGGTGCCCCGGCACCGCGCTTCGACCGCACCGTGGTCATCGGCGGGCTCCTCGGTGTGCTGCGCAATCGTGCGACGTGGCCGGCCGTGTGGGTCAATTTCGGCCTCGCCGGCAGTTTCTTCGCGTTCGGCGGGCTTTGGGCCACCCCCTACCTGATGCAGGTGCACCAGCTCACCCGGGTGCAGGCGGCCAATCACCTGTCGCTGTACTTCGCCTGCCTCGCAGTGGGGTGCCTGGCCGTCGGCAGTTTGTCCGACCGCATGGGCAAGCGAAAACCGGTGCTGGTCGCGGGCAGCATGGTCTTGTGCATCCTGTGGCTGGTCTGGCTGTCTGCAGTGCGCATGCCGGTCGCGTTGAGCTATGCGCTGTTCGCCCTGATGGGCCTGGTCACCGCCAGCTTCTCGCTGACCTGGGCCTGTGCCAAGGAAGTGAACCCGCCCCAGTTGTCGGGAATGAGCACCAGCGTGACCAACATGGGCGGATTTCTGGCGGCCGCGCTGCTGCAGCCGGCGGTGGGGGCGGTGATGGATTTCGGCTGGGATGGCGCGATCGCCGACGGCGTGCGCATGTACTCGCTCCAGACCTTCCGCTACGGCATCGGCCTGCTCGCCGCAGCAGCCTTCTCAGGTGCGTTGATGACACTGTTCGTGCGCGAAACCGGCTGCCGCAACATCTGGAAGCCTGCCGATGCCGCCTGATCCGTCACGGGTCGCGCAATGGCAGGCGAGCCGCGCTCCGATAGCGAACGACAATCCAACTCATTAATGAACTCACGCAGATTTGTTCTAATCTGAATACACAGCCGCGGTCCGTTCCCGGCCAAAGGGCATGGAGCGGCTGTCAATTCGAGTCGACGTTCCTCACCGCACGGAGGTTGTCATGGACAAATCGTTGAACACGCTGGAGCATCATTTCCACCTGCCACACATCCGCCATGTCGAGGGCTCCCGCCCCTTCCACTGGCTGAGCATGGGCTGGAGCGACATGCGCGACAACCTGGGCGCCAGCCTTTCCTACGGCGTGCTTTTTGCCGCGATCGGCTACCTGATCCTGGCCTATGCGAGCGACAGGCCCTACCTGTTCACCGCTGCCATCTCCGGCTTCTTCCTGGTCGGGCCGATCGCCGCCGCGGGGCTGTACGAGATCTCGCGACGGCACGACGCCGGCGAACCGGCATCCCTCGGCGACTCGCTGCGCGGTCTGATGCGCCACAGCGACAGCCTGATGTACTTCGGCCTGTTCCTGGCCATTGCGCTGATCAGTTGGGAGCGCATTTCCGCCATCCTGTTCGCGCTGTTCTACCAGGGCAACGTGCCGGATCTGTCGAATTTCGCCCGCGAGGTCTTCCTGTCGGGTGAATACACGCACTTCGTCGTGGCCTACATGGTGATCGGCGGCGCATTGGCAGCGGTCGTGTTCGCGTTGTCCGCGATCGCCATCCCGATGCTGATGGACCGCGACATCGACGCCATCAGCGCGGCGATGACGAGCGCCAAGGCCGTCGGCGTGAATCTCGGCGCGATGGCGTTGTGGGCGGCGCTGATCGTGGCGCTGGTCGTGATCGGCTTCGCGACGATGATGATCGGCATGGTGGTGCTGCTGCCGCTGCTCGGCCATGCCACCTGGCACGCCTATCGCGACCTCATCGAATGATCGCGGGGGCCCGAGCCCCCAGCATTCGGTGTTGACGCGATAGACGCGGCCCGCGGGCGCCCATAGCGGCGCCCGCGCCATTTTTTGCGGCAAAATAGGCTGTGACCACTCGCAGCCGAGATAACCCGAGATCATGACCCACACGTCCGCCCCCGCTGCCCCCGGCACCGCCTCCGACAACCCCCTGCTCGACTTCTCCGGCCTGCCGCGCTTTCAGGACATCCGTCCGGAGCACGTCGCATCGGCCGTGCGCCAGTTGCTCGACGAAAACCGCGCATTGATCGAACGCCTCACCGCCGATCCCGCCATGCCTACCTGGGACGGCTTCGTCGAGCCCATGAACGAGGCCGGGGAGCGCCTCGGGCGCGCCTGGGGGGTGGTCGGCCACCTGCACAGCGTGATGGACGTGCCCGAGTGGCGCGAAGCCTACAACGCCATGCTGCCCGAGGTGTCGCGCTTCTTCGCCGAAGTCGGCCAGAACCTCGCGCTGTTCGAGAAGTACAAGGCGCTGCACGACGGGCCCGAATACGCCACGCTGTCGTCCACGCGACGACTGATCCTCGACCACGAGCTGCGCGACTTCCGCCTGTCCGGCGCCGAGTTGCCCGACGCGCTGAAGCCCCGCTTCAAGGACATCCAGGAAGAGCAGTCCCAGCTCGCGGCGAAGTTCTCGGAGAACCTGCTCGACGCCACCAATGCGCACGAGGAACTGATCACCGACGAAGCCGAGCTCGCGGGCATCCCCGACGATGCGCGCGCGCTGGCACGCGCCTCGGCGGAAGCGGAAGGCAAACCCGGCTGGCGCTTCACGCTGCACATGCCGTCCTACCTGCCGGTGATGCAGTACGCCGACAATCGCGCGCTGCGCGAGCGCATGTACCGCGCCTACGCCACGCGCGCCTCCGAACAGGGCAAGCCCGAATGGGACAACGGCCCGCTGATCGGCCGCATGCTGGCGCTTCGTTCCGAAGAGGCAAAGATGCTCGGCTATGCGAATTTCGCCGAAGTGTCGCTGGTGCCCAAGATGGCCGACACGCCGGCACAGGTGCTCGCCTTCCTGCGCGAACTCGCCGCCAAGGCCAAGCCCTTCGCCGAACGCGACCTCGCCGAGCTGAAGACCTTCGCCAAAGCCGATCTCGGCCTCGATGCGCTGGAACCGTGGGACGTCGCGTATGCGTCGGAAAAACTGCGCCAGTCGCGCTACGCCTACTCCGACCAGGAAGTGAAGCAGTACTTCCCTGAGCCCAAGGTGCTCGACGGCCTGTTCGGCGTGATCCGCGCGCTGTATGGCGTCGACATCCTGCCCGACGTAGCGCCGAGCTGGGACCCCGACACCCGCTTCTTCCGCATCGAGAAGGAGGGCGACACCATCGGCCACTTCTACCTCGACCTGCATGCGCGACCGACCAAGCGCGGCGGCGCGTGGATGGATTCGGCGCGCAGCCGCCATCGCACGGCACACGGCACCGAGACGCCGGTCGCCTAGCTCGTGTGCAACTTCCCCGGTCCGGTCGGTGGCAAACCGGCCACCTTCAGCCACGACGACGTGCTGACGCTGTTCCACGAATGCGGCCACGGCCTGCACCACCTGCTTACCAAGGTCGAGGATCTGGCGGTGTCGGGCATCCATGGCGTGGAATGGGATGCGGTCGAGCTGCCCAGCCAGTTCATGGAGAACTTCTGCTGGGAATGGGACGTGTTGCAGGGCATGACCGCCCATGTCGATACCGGTGAGCGGCTGCCGCGCGCGCTGTACGACAAGATGATCGCCGCGAAGAACTATCAGAGCGGCATGCAGACCGTGCGCCAGCTCGAGTTCTCGATGTTCGACCTGCGCCTGCACAGCGAGCTGGACGCGGCCGCTGGCCCGGTGCCGGTCGAACGCGTGATGTCGCTGCTCGACGAGGTGCGGCGCGAGGTCGCGGTGCTGTTTCCGCCGCCCTGGCATCGCTTTCCGCACAGCTTCTCGCACATTTTTGCGGGCGGTTACGCGGCCGGCTACTACAGTTACAAATGGGCGGAGGTGCTGTCGGCCGACGCCTTCGAAGCCTTCGAGGAAGCCGGTGCCGGCAAGGGCAGCCTGCTCGACGCCCAGACCGGCGCCCGCTTCTGGCGCGAAATCCTCGCGGTGGGCGGCAGCCGCCCGGCGATCGAATCCTTCAAGGCCTTCCGCGGGCGCGAGCCGCGCGTCGACGCGCTGCTGCGTCACAACGGCATGGTGAATGCATGAGAAGACGGCGTCTCCCGCTGCGCGTTGCGATCGGACTGGCCGCGGTCGTGGGCGGGCTCGGCGCCCCCGCCTGGGGGGCCGACACCTACCGCTGGGTCGACCAGCAGGGCCGGGTGAATTACTCCGACCGGCCACCGCCGCCGAACGTGCGCGCCGTGGTCGAAAAGCAGTTCGACGCCACGGCTGCCGACACGGCACCGACCTATTCGGTGCGCAAGGCGACCGAGGACTTTCCGGTCGAGCTCTACACTACCGACACCTGCGGCGAGGCGTGCGACGAGGCGCGCCGTTTTCTCGGCAAGCGCGGCGTCCCCTTCACCGAGCACAAGGTCGCCACCGAAGCCGATATCGCCACCTATCGCGAGCGCTTCGGCACACCCGAGGAAGTACCGGCGATCACCGTCGGCCGTCAGACGGCAAAGGGCTACGAATCCGTACGCTGGACCCGCATGCTGGACGATGCCGGATATCCGAAGTCACCCCAGCCACCACGCTGAATCCGCCATGCAGCGCGACCCCGCGCAGGCCGGCCGAGAAGCGTGTTCGACTCGCCGCACGGCGTCGCTTCGCGCCCACACCGGGCACGCTGGAATGCGCGCACCCGACAAGGATTGGCCGCGCCGCCCACCGGCCGCCTTCACCCGATAGCCCGCCCATGAAGATCGCCACCTGGAACGTCAATTCGCTCAAAGTGCGCCTGCCGCAGGCGCTCGACTGGCTCGCCGCCAACCGGCCGGACGCCCTGTGCCTGCAGGAACTCAAGCTGGAGGACAAGGCCTTCCCGGTCGCCGAACTCGAGGCCGCCGGCTATCACGCCGCCTTCATCGGCCAGAAGACCTACAACGGCGTCGCCATCCTGAGCCCCGCACCGATCGACGAAACCGCCGTGGTGCGCAACATCCCCGGCTTCGAGGACGAGCAGAGGCGCCTGATCGCCGCGACCATCGCCGGCGTGCGCATCGTGTGCGGTTACTTCCCCAACGGCCAGGCGGTGGGCTCGGAAAAATTCGAGTACAAAATGCGCTGGCTCGCCGCGCTGACCGACTGGCTGCGCGAGGAGCTGAAGACGCACGAGCGGCTGGTGCTGGCCGGCGACTTCAACATCGCCCCCGAAGACCGCGACGCCCACCCCGACTGGAAGGACGAGATCCACGTCTCCGCGCCCGAGCGCGCCGCCTTCCGTGCGTTGCAGGACCTCGGCCTGATCGATGCCTTCCGCCTGTTTGAGCAGCCGGAGCGCAGCTTCTCGTGGTGGGACTACCGCATGCTGGCCTTCCGCCGCAACTTCGGCCTGCGGATCGACCACATCCTCGTGTCGCCTGCGTTGCGCGACGCCTGCCGCGGTTGCGCGATCGACAAGACGCCGCGCAGACTGGAACGCCCGTCCGACCACGCCCCCGTGGTGCTGGATCTCGCCATCTGAGCGGGATACGCGACGATTTCACCCACATCGGGCCGCTTCGTGCTATATAAGAAAAGTCTCACATTCTGTTAATGGAGCATCGCATGAAGACGAACGTTGGCGGCATCGACAAGATCGTGCGCATCCTGGCCGGCATCGCACTCATCGCCTGGGCGCTGATGGGCGGCCCGGTGTGGGCGTGGATCGGCGTTCTTCCGCTCGCCACCGGCCTGCTCGGCTGGTGCCCGGCCTACACGCTGTTCGGCATGAACACCTGCCCGCTGAAGAAGCCGTAACGCCGTATCGAGCGCGGCAGCACCGACGCGGCCGGGGCGACCCGGCCGTTTTCATTTGTCGCGAGGATTCGCGCCGCGGAGGGTGCCGGCCTCGCATCAGCGCATTAAAATCGCGCAGTTCGCCGCGCGCCACGGCCGTCACGCCCGGCGCGCCCCTTTCGAGCCCGTCCGAGGAACACCATGACCGACATCACCCCGCAGCAAGACGTCTCCCCCGCCCGCAAGGCCGAGATCCTGGCCGAGGCCCTGCCCTACATCAAGCGCTTCTTCGACAAGACCATCGTCATCAAGTACGGCGGCAACGCGATGACCGATCCGCACCTGAAGGACTGCTTCGCACGCGACGTCGTGCTGCTCAAGCTGGTCGGCCTCAACCCGGTGGTGGTGCACGGCGGCGGGCCGCAGATCGAGAATCTGCTCGCCCGAGTCGGCAAGAAGGGCGAGTTCATCCAGGGCATGCGCGTGACCGACGCCGAAACCATGGAAGTGGTCGAGATGGTGCTGGGCGGCCAGGTGAATAAGGAGATCGTCAATCTGATCAACCAGCACGGCGGCAAGGCCGTCGGCCTCACCGGCAAGGACGCCAGCTTCATCCGCGCCAAGAAGCTGCTGATGCAGAAGCTCGACGCCCCCGAGGGTGACGTCGTCGACGTCGGCCAGGTCGGCGAGATCACCAAGATCGACCCCAGCCTGATCTCCTTCCTCGACCAGGGCGACTTCATCCCGGTGATCGCGCCGATCGGCGTGGGCGAAGGCGGCGAAACCTACAACATCAACGCCGACGTGGTCGCCGGCAAGCTCGCCGAGATCCTGAAGGCGGAAAAGCTGGTGCTGCTCACCAACACGCCGGGCGTGCTCGACAAGGCCGGCAACCTGCTCACCGGCCTGACGCCGCGCCAGATCGACGAACTGGTGGCCGACGGCACGCTGTCGGGCGGCATGCTGCCCAAGATCGGTTCGGCGCTGGACGCCGCACGCAACGGCGTGAAGTCGGTGCACATCATCGACGGGCGCGTCGAACACTGCCTGCTGCTCGAGATCCTGACCGACCACGGCGTCGGCACGATGATCAAGAGCAAGTAAGTCGTCGACTGTCAAGAAGAAGGGCAGCCGCCCACTCGCGATGCACTTCTGTAGGAGATGTAATGGACGCCTCCCTCCCGCCTCAGGCCGTGGTGGGCAGTGCTCTTCAATGAGAAGAGCCCTCCAGTTACCTGACGGCATCGATGTGCCAAAGTGGCGGTGTCGAAACGACCACAAACGGTAAGGAGGGCTCGCGATGAAGATTACGACATTCGGTCTGGATCTGGCAAAGCGCGTTTTTCAGTTGCACTGGGTGGAGGCCGAGACGGGAGAGGTCAAGCGCCGTCAGCTCAAGCGTGAGCAGATCGTGAAGTTCTTTGCCCAGCGCAGCGCGTCGATGGTGGCGATGGAGGCGTGTGGCAGTGCGCACTACTGGGCACGCAAGCTGATGGGGCTCGGACACGAGGTGCGGCTGATCGCACCGAAGTTCGTGCGCCCATTCGTCAGGAGCAACAAGACCGATGCGGCCGATGCCCAGGCGATCTGGGAAGCGGCACAGCGCCCGGAGCGGCGCTTCGTGGCGGTCAAGAGCGAGCAGCAGCAGGCGGTGCTGATGCTGCACCGGATGCGCGAACAGTTGGTGAAGATGCGTACGATGCAGATCAACCAGTTGCGTGGCTTGCTCTACGAGTTCGGGGTGAGCTTGCCCGCGGGTCGGCAAAAGGGGATGGCCGAGGTGGCGCCGGCGCTGGCGCAGCTCGAAGAGACCCTGCCGGCGCTGGTGCTCGAGGCGCTCCAGGCGCAGCGGGCGCGCATCGACACGCTCACCCAGGACATCGAGGAGATCGAGCGCAAGCTGAGCGCGTGGCGCAGGCAAGACGAGGCCGCCCGGCGCCTGATGCAGATCCCCGGCGTCGGTGTGCTCACGGCCACCGCTGCGGTGGCCACGATCGGCGAGGCCAAGGTCTTCCGCAGCGGGCGCGAGTTCGCTGCCTTCCTCGGCCTGGTGCCCCGACAAAGCGGCACCGGTGGCAGGGTGAAGCTGCTGGGCATCAGCAAGCGGGGCGACGTGTATCTGCGCAAGTTGCTGATCCACGGCGCACGCTCGGTCATCAGCCACGCCAAGGAACGCGATCCGTGGCTCGAGGGGCTACTGGCACGGCGCCCGCTCAACGCGGTCGTCGTGGCCCTGGCCAACAAGATGGCACGCACCCTCTGGGCCCTGCTGGCCTACGGGCGGTGTTATGAGAAAAGGCGTTACGCAGAAGGACTGGCGTGACGTCGAGCAACGCCAGAAGTACGAACCAAGAGTTGATCGTCCAAGGTTGCGCAGGTTGAGGCGAGCATGATGGCGTAAGAGGTCAGACCGAGGGGAAATCAGCCTGCGAGCCCGCTTGTCCTTCGAGGACGCGTAGGAGATGAGGCCTTCCCCAGCGAATTCCATCAGGGCCAGCAGACATCGGGTCTGCACGACAGGCCGGATATAAGACTGCAGCCAGATCCTCAAGCGTCAGATGCAAACTTCACTTGCCAAACCGGGAGGCGTCCATATAAGCGGGCTTGACCGCGACATCGCTGACCCGGACGTTCATATCG
>SHNC01000012.1 GCA_004295105.1 Betaproteobacteria bacterium
ACGGCGGCCCCCTGTGCGGCACCATGGCGCACTCGTACATCGAGGCCCACGAACGCGAAACCGACGCCTTCACCGCCTTCTCCACCTCGCAGCCGGGCAAGGTCACGCTGCTGATCGACACCTACGACACCGAGGCCGCCGCCGCCAAGGTGGTGGCACTGGCGCCCATCCTGCAAGCCCGCGGCGTAAACCTGGTGTCGGTGCGGCTCGACAGCGGCGACCTCGCCGACCATGCGCGCAAGGTGCGCGCCCTCCTCGACGAAGGCGGCCTGGCGAAGGTGAATATCTTCGCCAGCGGCAACCTGGACGAATACCGCATCGCCGCGCTGCTGGCCGAAGGCGCACCGATCGACGGCTTCGGTATCGGCACCCAGCTCACCACCTCGGCCGATGCGCCGGCCCTGGATTCGGCGTACAAACTGCAGGCCTATGCCGGGCGCGCGCGGCGCAAGCGCTCGGAAGGCAAGGCAACCTGGCCGGGCGCGAAGCAGGTGTGGCGCAGCGTGGATGCGGAAGGACGACTGGCGGGCGACCTCGTCGCCCTCGCCGACGAACCCGCGCCAGCCGGCACCTGGGTGCCGCTACTGCAACCCGCCATGCGCGAGGGCAAACGCCTGGCGCCGCCGGAACCGCTTACCGGCTTGCGCACGCATGCCGCCACCGAACTCGCACGGCTGCCGGTCGCACTGCGACAGCTTGCTCCATGGGAGGGTCGGGACGCCTTCGCGGTCCGCATCTCGGATGGCCTGCAGGCGCTGACGCGTGAGGTCGACGCCCGACCTCACTGACGGCCCCGATCACCCTGGCATCGAACCGTGCGAGCGCAGGGGTTTCCGTGGGAGCGGACCTGGCCGAGATACCAGACGCCGGGTCGCGACCAGGTCCGCTCATGCACGGCAGGACCCGAGCGCCGTGCCGTAGGCGCGGGCTTGACCGCGACCGGACTACCGGATCGCCGCCGCTCTCTCCACGCCCAAAACCGCAGTTGCGCCGCGGTCTGCATGGATGGCGGGCACCACCTGTTCAGAACGCGATCGCGACGCTGAAGTGCAGCCTGAGTTTCTGCTCGTCCTGCCCCCAGGCCAGGTCCATCGCCAGCGGGCCGGCGGGGCTGCGCCAGCGCGCGCCCACGCCGTAGCCGGTGCGCAGGTCGAAGTCGCGGCGGTCGTCCGCGGCGTCGCCGGCGTCGACGAACACTGCCGTGCCCCAGTCGGGGCGGAACCAATGCACATACTCGGCGCTCATCACGCCCAGGTAGCGGCCGCCCACCGTGGCATCGCCCTCGCGCACGCCCAGGCTCTGGTAGGCGTAGCCGCGCACCGTCTGCGCGCCGCCGGTGCGGAACAGGAAGTCCTGCGGGATGCCGTCGCGGCTGGGCGCCAGCGTGGCGCCGCCCTCGGCGCGCAGGATGATCACGTCGCGCTCGGCGACCGGGCGGTAATGGACGAAGCGGCCGTACAGGCGGACGAAGTTCTGGTCCGACAGGGCGATGCTGCTGCCGCCGCCGATCTGGAACTCCAGCACGTTGCCGCTGCGCGGATCGAGCAGGTCGTCCACCGCGCGGCGAATCCAGGTCCAGTTGGCGGTCAGCGTGTTGTGCTCGCTGGATGCGGCGCCGTCCGGCTGCACGCGCTCGCGCTGCAGGCGCAGTGCAAGCTGGGTTTCGATGTCGCCGCGTACCGTCTTGCGCGCTACGCCGACCGCCTCGGACTCGACCTGCAGGCCCTCGACATGGCTGCGATCGATCAGTGCGCCGAAGCTGTCGCGGTGCCGGCCTTCCGGTGGCAGGAACACGTCGGCGTACAAGGACTGTCGCCGCTGCTCCAGGCGCAGGCCGGTGCCCAGTTCCCAGCCGCGGTGCAGCAGGTTGACGTCGCGGTAGCTGGCTTCGACGCGATAGCCGGTGTTGCTGGAGAAGCCGGCGCCGAAGCCGACCGTCTTCGGCTTGGCCTCGGCGACCTGGACCCGCACCGGCACCGCAGCCGCAAGCGCCGGGTCGCGCTCGATGTCGACGATGACGGAGGCGAAGTGCGGCGTGTTCTGCAGGCCGCTCTGGAAGGCGAGCAGGGCGTCGCGGTCGTAGGGCGCGCCGGGTTTCAGCGTGCTGTAGCGGCGCACGAGGTCCTCGGGCAGCGCCTCAAGGCCGCTGACCTGCAGCTCGCCGAGATAGAAGGCCGGACCGCTGTCCAGCGTCAGCGACAGCCGCACCGTGGCCGCGTCGGGGTCGACTTCGGCACGGCTTTGCACGATGCGGGCCGCGGCATAGCGGCGCGCACTGACGGTGTCGAGCAGTTGCTGCTTGGCTCCATCCCATGCCGACTGGCGGAAGGGCTCGCCCACCGGCAGCCGCCAGCCCTCGCGCAGACGCGGCGCCGAGATGTCATCGTGCGCCGCGCGAGCGATTTCGCCCTCGAACGCGAGGCTGACCTCGCTGATCCTGGCCCGTGCGCCTGGTTCGACCACGATCAGCCAGGCCTCGCCGTCGCTGCGGTCGAAACGCACCTGCGGACTGAAGTAGCCTTCGGTAGCGAGCAGCTCGGTGATCTCGCGCCGCGCGCGGCGCACGAGGGCCCGACGGTCGGGGCCGGCCTCGGGCAAGACCACCGGCGCCTGCGCGAGCAGTCGTACATTGCGCTCGAGCAGCGCACGCACGTCGTCGGGCGCCTGCAGGCCGATGCTGATGGTGCCCTGTGCGACGGCCACCGGCATGGAGGCGAGCCACGCGGCGGCCGTCAGCGCGACGGCGACTCCGCGCCCCGCCCTGACCGCGGCGGTCCTTGAGTGCCTGGCTGCCACCCCGTGTTCCAGCCCCCGGACAGCGCGTCAGGCCTCGGCGTGATACGCCACGACGCGCTCGACCTCGTTCTTCGAGCCGAGGACGACCGGCACGCGCTGATGCAGCGCCGTGGGCACGATGTCGAGGATGCGCTCGCGGCCGGTCGACGCCGCCCCGCCGGCCTGCTCCACCAGCAAGGCCATCGGGTTGGCCTCGTACATCAGGCGCAGCTTCCCGCCCTTGTCGCGGATCTTGTCGTCGAGCGGATACATGAAGATGCCGCCGCGGGTCAGGACGCGATGGACGTCAGCCACCATCGAGGCCACCCAGCGCATGTTGAAATCCTTGCCGCGCGGGCCGCTCCTGCCCTGCTGCAGCTCGTCGATGTAGCGCTTGACGGGGCCCTCCCAGAAGCGCGCGTTGGACGCGTTGATCGCGTACTCCTTCGTGTCTTCCGGGATGGTCATGAAGGGTTGCGTGTAGATGAAGCTGCCCATCTCGCGGTCGAGGGTGAAGGCATGCACGCCGTTGCCCACGGTCAGCACGAGCTGCGTCGACGGGCCATACACCGCATAGCCGGCCGCGACCTGCTGGTTGCCGGGCTGCAGGAAGTCCTGTTCCTGCGGCTCGTCGTCGCCCGGCGGGTTGCGCAGCACCGAGAAGATGGTGCCGACCGAGATGTTGACGTCGATGTTGGAAGAACCGTCGAGCGGGTCGAACAGCAGCAGGAAGCCGCCCTTGGGATAGTCGAAGGGGATGCGGCAGACCGTTTCCACCTCCTCTGAGGCCATCGCGGCGAGGTGGCCGCCCCATTCGTTGGCCTGCACGAGGATCTCGTTGGCGATCACGTCGAGCTTCTTCTGCGCTTCGCCCTGCACGTTGTCGGTGCCGGCCTCGCCGAGCACGCCGGCCAGCGCACCCTTCGACACATTGACCGCGATCGCCTTGACCGCACGGGCCACGACCTCGAGCAGCAGGCGCAGATCGGCGTTCATGCGGCCGGCGCGTTGCTGCTCGATCAGGAACTGGGTGAGGGTGACACGACGCATGAATTCGCTCCGTAACAGGCTTGAGAAGTGCGGTGGGCGCGATTATCCCGCTTCCGCGGCCGCCGCGCACGGAATTGCCGTGATACGGATGCACGAGGCTTCGCCACGAAACCTCGGCTTCGCGAGGCTGTCTGCAGCGTATATGATCACGCGTCGCGTTCCGGCAGGGCCTTTCGCCCTGCCGTGTCCAACGCCTCCAAAGGTTCGGTTTTCCTCTTTATGCATGTCATGGTTTTGGGCGCCGGTCTCGCCGGCGTCAGTACCGCCTGGTATCTGCATCAGGCCGGATTCGAAGTCAGCGTCGTCGACCGTCAGCCCGAGGCGGGGCGCGAGACGAGTTTCGCCAACGGTGGCCAGATCTCGATCAGCCATCCCGAGCCGTGGTCCAACCCCGCGACCCCCTTTCTCGCGCTGCGCTGGATGGGCAAGCCCGATGCGCCGCTGAAATTCCACCCGCAGGCCAGTTCCGAGCAATGGAAATGGGCCTTGCAGTTCCTGCACGAATGCCTGCCGTGGCGTTCGCGCCGCAACACGGAAGCGATCGCCGCGCTGGCGACCTTCAGCGGAGAACGGCTGCGCGCCCTGCGCGCCGAGACCGGCATCGCCTACGACCACCGCGAACGCGGCATCCTGCACCTGTTCTTCACCGCCGAGGAGTTCCGTCACGCCCCGGATCGCGTTGCGCTGCTGGCGCGTTTCGGCATTCCCGCAAGGGTGTGCGATGCGGAGGAATGCATCGCCATCGAGCCGGCGCTCGCGTCGCAGCGGGAACAGCTCGCCGGCGGCCTGTATGCACCGGGCGACGAATCGGGCGATGCCTTCCAGTTCACTCAGGCACTCGCCGAGCGCCTGCGCGAGCAGGGCGTGCGCTTCCACTACCGTACCCGGATCACCGGCCTGTCGGCGACGGCGGGGCGCATCAACGGCGTCGAGGTGCACGATGCTGACGGTCGCACCGGCACGCTTTCGGCCCAGACCTACGTGGTGTGCCTGGGCAGCTTCAGTCCGCAGATGGTGGCCCCGCTGGGAGAGCGATTGCCGATCTATCCGGTGAAGGGCTATTCGGTCACCGCCCCGGTCCTCGATACCGCCAGGGCGCCGGAAGTCAGCCTCACCGACGAATCGCGCCGCATCGTCTGCTCGCGCCTCGGCGACCGGCTGCGCATCGCCGGCACTGCGGAACTGGGCGGTTTCGATACCTACCTGCGACCGGAGCGTGTCCGCAGCATACTCGACTGGGTTCAGATGCGTTTTCCCGGCGCCATCGACGCCGACCAGGCCAATCCGTGGGCAGGATTGAGACCGGCCACACCGGGTAACCTGCCCATCATCGGCAAAGGCAGTTGCGCCAATCTGTGGTTCAACACCGGCCACGGCACGCTGGGCTGGACACTGGCTTGCGGCTCGGCTGCCGCGCTTGCGGAACTGATGCTGGGCCGGCGCCCCGCGCCGGAGTTTCCGTTGCGCGCCGCAGCCTGAGGGCGGACGCTCCGCACGAGGATCGGCGCGGCGGAAGCCGATCGCCGCGAACGCCCCGGCGCGCGCCGGGCCGAGCCACCGGCGGCTGCTCCGGCTGGGCCGGTGCAGTTCGGCCGTGCCGGTCAGCCGTGTGCGGCGGCCTCGGGGGTGGCCGTCAGCGTCGCGCAGGCGCAGCCGCCGGACGACTCGCCGCAGCCTTCGCCTTCCGCCTTGGGTTTGAAGGTGCCGGTCTCGACGTCATAGCCCACGCTTTGCAGATGGAAGGCCAGCGCCGCATCCATGCCGTTGGTGTGGCCGTCGAACCACATCGGCAGTTCCTCCACCAGGCGGCGGGCAAGGAACATGTCGCCATTGGCCACCCGCTTGCGGATGTCGCGCAGGACCGCCAGCACGCGTTCGTGCTCGCCGCGGTGGCAGGCAGGGAAATCCACCGCCTCCATCCAGCGGTTTTCCTGGGCGAAATGCGCCTCGGTGTGCGCGACGAAGGCATCGTACGCGCCGAGGAAGGCGTCGCGATCACCACCCTTCAACGCATCTGCGACCAAGTTGTAATGCTCGACGAACTCGCGATGGGTCGCGTCCATCCGTTCGAGGCCGTTCTCGAGTTGCCTGGTCCACATCAGGATCGCCATGATCCGCTCTCCCTTGCTATTTGATGACTTTCAGATGGCCGCCTCGCGGCCGGCTGGAAGGTTCGTCGGACCCGCCTTCGGACGGTGCCGTGGTGTCGTCGCCAGCCGGCCCGACACCGGCTTCGTCCATCTCAGGAACTTCCGACTCGGCGACGTGTTCGGGCTCGAAGGCCATACCCTGCCCGTTCTCGCGGGCATAGATGGCGACGACGTTGGCCACCGGGATCACCAGCGAATGCGGAACGCCATTGAAGCGCGCCTGGAAGCTGATGAACTCGTTGTCCATCTGCAACTGGTGGGTGGCATCCGGACCGAGGTTCAGCACGATCTGCCCATCCTTGGCGTAGCCGGGCGGAACGCGGGTTTCCGCGTCGACGAACGTCGCCAGATAAGGCGTATAGCCCTGGTCAACACACCATTCCCAGATGGCGCGGATCAGGTAAGGCTTGGTCGAAACTGTGCTCATGGAGATCCTCGTGCGCGGGCGGTTGCGGCCCCGGGGCCGCTCCCCCGCAGGGTCGCCTCAGCGACGCATCACCTTCTCGGACGGCGTCAGCGCGTCGATGAAGCCCTGGCGACTGAAGATGCGTTCGGCGTACTTCATCAGCGGCGCCGCGGCCTTCGGCAGCTCGATGCCGTAGTGCTCGAGACGCCACAACAGCGGTGCGATGGCCACGTCGAGCATCGAGAACTCCTCGCCCAGCATGTACTTCTGCTTGTTGAAGATGGGTGCGAGCTGCGTCAGGTGGTCGCGCACATGGGCACGCGTCTTGTCGACGCCCTTCTGGTTCGCCTCCAGCGCCGGGATATGCGAGAACAGCTCCTGCTCGAAGGTGTGCAGCAACTGCCGCGCACGTGCGCGCATGATCGGGTCGGGCGGCATCAGTTGCGGATGCGGGAAACGCTCGTCGATGTACTCGTTGATGATGTTCGACTCGTACAGGACGAGGTCGCGATCGACCAGCACCGGCACCTGATTGTAGGGGTTGATGACGGCGATGTCTTCGGGCTTGTTGTAGAGATCGACGTCGATGACCTCGAAATCCATACCCTTCTCGAACAGGACGATCCGGCAGCGATGGCTGAACGGATCGGTCGTGCCGGAATACAGGTTCATCATGGTGTTACCACTCCGGGGATACAAAAGCAAAAGCGCACCACGCGATACCGCGTGGTGCGTCTGGGAACGAACAGCGTCAACGAACCGCGCTGACGCTCAGGGGTGCGCGGACCGCCCCACATTCAATCAATGAATGTCCTTCCAGTAGTTCTTCTTCAACACATACGAGAGCACGAACAGGCCGGCGAGGAAGATCAGCACCCAGGTGCCGATGCTCTTGCGCTTCTCGGCCATCGGTTCGCCCGCCCAGACGAGGAAGGACACGAGGTCGGCGACCGACTTGTCGTACTCTGCCACCGACAGCTTGCCGGGCTTGGCGAGCTTGAGTTCGACATGCTTCGAGCCGTCGGCGTTCTGGGTGACGTGTGCCACCTGCTCGCCCTGCAGTTCGTACAACACGTGCGGCATGCCGACGTTCTCGAACACGACGTTGTTCCAGCCCGTCGGACGCGCCGGATCGCGGTAGAACTGACGCAGGTAGGTGTACAGCCAGTCCGCACCGCTGCCGAACTCGGACGCGCGCGAGCGCGCGATCACGCTCAGGTCGGGCGGCGCCGCGCCGAACCACGCCTTGCCGTCCTCGCGCTGCATGGCGATCTTCATCAGATCGCCGGTTTTCTCGGCGGTGAACAGCAGGTTGTCGCGGATCGCCTGTTCGGTGAGACCGATCTCCTGCAGGCGGTTGTAGCGCACGTAGGACGCGCCGTGACAGTTGAGGCAGTAGTTCACGAACAGCTTGGCGCCGTGCTGCAGCGCAGCCTGGTCGGTGCTGACCGGCGCCTTGTCCAGGTGCACCACGGCACCCGCAGCCATTGCCAGCGCCGGCGCGAACAGCACGATGGCGGCAGCGCGCTTGATGAAACTCATGAGACCCGATTTCATTTGAAGTTCACCCTTTCCGGTTCCGGTTTGCACTTGTCGAGCTGGCTGTACCACGGCATCAGCAGGAAGAACGCGAAATACAGCACCGAGCAGATCTGCGACACCAGCGTACGGCCCGGGGTCGGCGGCAGCACGCCCAGGTAACCCAGGATGAAGAAGCAGATGACGAAGACGACGAGCGCGGTCTTGAACACCGGACCCTTGTAGCGGATCGACTTCACCGGGCTGCGATCCAGCCACGGCAGGAAGGCGATGATCACCACCGACGCGCCCATCGCGACCACGCCCCAGAACTTCGCATCCAGCCCGAACAGCGGGTAGGTGACCGCGCGCAGGATCGAGTAGAAAGGCGTGAAGTACCACACCGGCGCAATGTGCGGCGGGGTCTTCAGCGGGTCGGCCGGAATGAAGTTGTTGAACTCGAGGAAGTAGCCGCCGCCTTCGGGCGCGAAGAACACCACCGCGCTGAAGAAGAACAGGAAGGCCACGACACCGACGATATCCTTCACCGTGTAGTACGGATGGAAGGGGATGCCGTCGAGGGGCTTGCCGCTCGAATCCTTCTTCTTCTTGATCTCGACGCCATCCGGGTTGTTGGAGCCGACTTCGTGCAGCGCCACGATATGGGCGGCGACGAGGCCGATCAGCACCAGCGGCACGGCAATGACGTGGAAGGAGAAGAAGCGGTTCAGCGTGGCGTCGGACACGACGTAGTCGCCGCGAATCACCAGCGACAGGTCCGGACCGATGACCGGGATCGCAGAGAACAGGTTCACGATCACCTGCGCGCCCCAGTACGACATCTGGCCCCACGGCAGCAGGTAGCCCATGAAGGCTTCGGCCATCAGCGCGAGGAAGATCAGCGTGCCGAAGATCCAGATCAGCTCGCGCGGCTTGCGGTACGAGCCGTACAGCAGACCACGGAACATGTGCAGATACACGACGATGAAGAACGCCGAGGCACCCGTCGAGTGCAGGTAACGGATGATCCAGCCGCCCGGCACGTCGCGCATGATGTACTCGACGCTGGCGAAGGCCACCGGCACGCCGGCGGCGTTCAGCGAGGCATCGGGCTTGTAGTGCATGACCAGGAAGATGCCGGTCACGATCTGGATCACCAGCACCATCAGCGCCAGCGAGCCGAAGAAATACCAGAAGTTGAAGTTCTTCGGCGCGTAGTACTCGGTCAGGTGACCCTTGATGGACGACGTGAGCGGGAAGCGTTCGTCGATCCAGTTCAGCACAGCCTGAGATTTCGTCGTCATCGCTTATGCCTTTCCGTCGTCACCGACGAGGATGGTGGTATCCGCGAGATACTTGTGCGGGGGGATCTCGAGATTGTCCGGCGCCGGCATGCTCTTGTAGACGCGACCGGCGAGATCGAACTGCGAGCCGTGGCACGGACACAGGAAGCCGCCGGGCCAGTCGGCCCCCATGCCGCCCTCGGCACCGACCTTGAACTTGTCCGACGGCGAACAGCCGAGGTGGGTACAGATGCCGACGGTGACGAGATACTCGGGCTTGATCGAGCGGAACTTGTTCTTGGCGTACTCCGGCTGCATCGGCTTGTCGGACGCCGGATCGCTGACCTTGTCCTCGGTCTTGTCCAGCGAAGCCAGCATCTCGGGCGTGCGGCGCAGGATCCACACCGGCTTGCCGCGCCATTCAACCGTCATCATCTCGCCCGGCGCGAGCTTTCCGATATCCGCCTCGACCGGCGCGCCGGCTGCCTTGGCACGCTCTGAAGGCGTCAGACTGGCGACGAACGGCACTGCCGTCGCCACGGCAGCGATGCCGCCGGCAGCCGACGTCGCCAGCAACAAGGTGCGGCGGCCGCTGTCCATTTCTTGATCAACGCTCATGACCCTCTTCCCTGAAAGGAAAACGAAAGACCCGGATACAAAAAACTGCCGAAGTATATCGGATTCGCTGCAGCAGAGAAAGCACGCACGCCGAAGTTCCAGACAGGACAAGGCTTTGCGCGAATTATTCGCAGTTGCAGGCGTCTTGTGATCGAGAAATATGCTGCGCTGCAGCAGCTCTCAGACGGACCGCCGCTCGACCAGCGCCTGGGCGATCGTGCCGGTATCGGTGTGCTCGAGTTCGCCACCGACGGGGACGCCGCGCGACAGCCGGCTGACCTTGAGACCGCGTGCAGCGAGCAGCGTGGCGATGGTGTGGGCGGTGGCCTCGCCTTCGTTGGTGAAATTGGTGGCGAGGATGACCTCGGCGACCGCCGGGTCGCTCGCGCGGACGATCAGCTTGTCCAGCTTCAACTCCCGCGGGCCGATGCCGTCGAGCGGCGACAGGCGGCCCATCAGCACGTAGTACAGCCCGTTGTAGGACTGAGTCTGCTCGATCATCGCGAGATCGGCGGGCATCTCGACCACGCACAGCAGCGAGGCATCGCGTCGCGGGTTGGCACAGCGTTCGCAGATCTCGCTTTCGGTGAAGGTGTTGCAGCGTTCGCAATGACGCAGCACCTGCAGCGCATGCGACAGCGCGCGCGCCAGGCGGCCGGCGCCGCGCTGGTCGCGCTGAAGCAGGTGGTAGGCCATGCGCTGCGCCGACTTGGGGCCGACGCCCGGCAGGCAGCGCAGCGCCTCGATCAGTTCGTCGAGGCTCGATGGCGTCATGCGGGCGCCGAACTCAGAACGGCAGCTTCATGCCGGGCGGCAGGTTCAGGCCCGAGGTGAAGCCGGCCATCTTCTCCTGCGTGGTCGTCTCGACCTTGCGCACCGCGTCGTTCACCGCGGCGGCCACCAGGTCCTCGAGCATCTCCTTGTCGTCCATCACCGAATCGTCGATGGACACGCGCCGCACGTCGTACTTGCAGGTCATCAGCACCTTGACCATGCCGGCGCCGGCCTGGCCCTCGACCTCGACGGTCGCGAGCTGGTCCTGCATCTTCTTCATGTTTTCCTGCATCTGCTGAGCCTGCTTCATCAGGCCGGCAAGGCCGCCTTTCATCATGGTGTCGCTCCTGAGGGATTGAAATCGGTTGGGCTGAGGCCGCGCGCAGCGCGGCGATCAGATCGGTCTGACCGAGGCTTCGACCAGCGTGGCGTCGAAACGCTCGATAAGTTCGCGCACGAAGGGGTCGCTCTCGAGCGCGGCGACGGCCTCGGCGTGGCGCGCCCGGCGTTCCGCCTCGTCACGCTGGGCCGGCGTCTCGCCGGCGATATCGCCGAGGGTGATGGAAACCTTCAGCGGGCGGCCGAGCGCCGCGCCGAGCTGCTCCTGCAGGCGCTCGGCGGCGTTGCGGTTCATGTCCAGCAGGTGACGGTGCGTGTGGGACAGTCGCAGGCGCAGGCTGCCGTCCTCGCGCCCGAGCCACTCGCAGTGCTGCGCCAGCTCGCGGATCATGCCCCCGAGGCCGAGGCTGCGGATGACGCCGCGCCAGTCGGCCACCTCCATCAGCGCCGCAATGTCGGTGACCGGCGCGAGGCCGTCACCGGCTTCTCCTTTTCCTGCCTGACCGGAAGCGGTTCCGCCTGGCATCGGCGCCGGGCCGCCGTCCGCCACGGAGGCCAGTGCCACCTTCGCGGCGGACGCGGCCACGGCGGCAGGCGCTGCCGGAGCGTACCGGGACAACGGTGCCTCCGGCGTCGTCCGCGCGGACCGAACCTCATCGTCGGGCCAGGGCGGCGGCTCGCCCGCGCCTGCCTGGGGCGCCTGCCCGGCGAAGGCCTCCGGGGGCAAGTCTTCCCACGGCGGGACATCATGCCCGGGCGTCCGAGCGGAAGCGGTGGCCGGCATGGCGCGCGCCGCCGCTTCCGGCGGCGCCAGTGCGGATGAGGGACTGGCCGGGGCGACAGCCTGCGGAACGGCGACAGCGGGTGCCGGTGCGGGTAATGTCATGACCGGTCCGGATGGCGCCCCCCTCTCCCCGGTGACTGCCGCCGTCGCCGCGGGCATGGTGCCGGTTGCTGGGGCGGTCGGAGCTGCGGAGGCCGGAGCTGCGGAGGTCACTCTCGGCGCCGCTGCCGGCAGAGACGCCGCCCGCCCGCCACCACCCTGATCCGCCGCGCCGGGACTGCCCAGCGCCGGCGGCAGCTCCGGGCGGAAGGCGTGCAGCCGCAGCAGTGCCATCGTGAAACCGGTGTAGTCGTCCGGCGCCAGCGGCAGCTCGTCCCGACCATGGATCGCGATCTGGTAGGCGAGCTGCAGATACTCGGCGTCGAACAGGCCGACGTAACGCTCGATGCGCGCGCGCTCGGCGTCGTCGACGATCGCCGACGGCGCGAACTGTGCCAGCGCGATGCGGTGCAGCAGCGTCGCCAGCGCCTGCAGCGCCGCATCGAAGGACAAGCTGCGTGCCTCCATGCCGTCGGCCACCGCCAGCATCGCCGGCACATCGCCGGCGGCGAGCGCATCGAGCACCGCATACAGGTGGTCGTCGCCCACCGTGCCCAGCATGTGGGTGACCTGCTCTTCCTCGACCCGGCCGGCGCCATGCGCGATGGCCTGGTCGAGCAGCGACAGCGCATCGCGCATCGAGCCGGCGGCGGCCTTCGCCAGGTGGCGCAATGCGCCCGGCTCGAACGGCACCTCCTCGGCCTGCAGGATGCGCGTCAGATGGTCCACGATGTGGCCCTGCGGCATCTGCTTGAGGTTGAACTGCAGACAGCGCGACAGCACCGTCACCGGGATCTTCTGCGGATCGGTGGTGGCGAGGATGAACTTGACATGCTCCGGCGGCTCTTCCAGCGTCTTCAGCATCGCGTTGAAGGCATGGCCGGTGAGCATGTGCACTTCGTCGATCATGTAGACCTTGTAGCGCCCCTGCACGGGCGCATACACCGCCTTGTCGAGCAGCGCCGCCATGTCGTCGACGCCGCGGTTGGAGGCAGCGTCCATTTCCACATAATCGGGAAAGCGATCGGCATCGATCGCGCGGCAGGCGTCGCACACGCCACAGGGCTCGGCGGTGATGCCCGACTCGCAGTTGAGCGCCTTGGCGAGGATGCGGCTGATCGTGGTCTTGCCGACGCCGCGCGTGCCGGTGAACAGCCACGCGTGATGCAGTCGGCCGGTAGCGAGCGCGTGCGTCAGCGCGCGCACGACGTGCTCCTGACCGACGAGCGTGCCGAAGGATTTCGGCCGCCACTTGCGCGCGAGGACCTGATAGCTCATGGCGGACGATTCTATCAGAGCGCTCAGCACATCCCGGAAACGATCGCCGAAGACGAATCCCATAGGATCCGGCGATGCGTCCGATACCTCGAGCCCATTGGTCCCGATGGCGTTCGCTGGCTATTCTTCATTTGGCAGGCTCCGGCTTGCCGACGCTGAAGGAGGACGAGAACATGAAGACCATCGCGGTCGACCAGCTCTTCGAACTGCTGTGCGCGGTGTGCGCCGACTACGCGCGGACGCTGTAACGCCGCGTGATCTGACCATTCCCTGCCTCTCGACCCAAGGTGGCAAGGAGTTCCGGATGGCAAGTACGCGCAACGCGCCCCCGCATCGATCCGATGATCTTCCCCGCGTCCGCGCCCGGGACACGCGCCTGACAGCGCGTGAGCGTTCCAGGGCGCATGACGCGGCGGTCCGCGCGATCGCCGCGCTGCTTGCCGAGGCCGACATCGAGGTCGATGGCGACCGCCCTTGGGACATGCGCATCCACCATCCGCAGACCGCCGAACGCATCCTCGCGCGCGGCAGCCTGGGCCTGGGCGAAAGCTACATGGATGGCTGGTGGGACTGCGACCAGGTCGACGAATTCATCGCCCGCGTGCTGATCGGACGGCTGGACGAGAAGGTCGGCACCACCGCGCTGATGGTGCAGGGCCTGCGCGCGCGCCTGTTCAACCTGCAGAACCTGCGTCGCACCTGGCAGGTCGGCGAAGCACACTACGACATCGGCAATGATCTGTTCGAAGCCATGCTCGACTCCTCCATGGCCTATACCTGTGGCTACTGGGCGCGGGCCGACAACCTTGCCGACGCCCAGAAGGCGAAGCTCGACCTCATCTGCCGCAAGCTCGGCCTGAAGGCCGGCATGCGCCTGCTCGACATCGGCTGCGGCTGGGGCAGCCTGATGCGTTTCGCCGCCGAACATTACCGTGTCGAATGCGTCGGCCTCACGATTTCGCGCGAACAGGCCGAGTTCGGCCAGGCGCGCTGCAGCGGGCTGCCGGTGAGCTTTCGCCTGCAGGACTACCGCCAGTTCAACCGCGGCGGCAGCGAACGCTTCGACCGCATCGCCTCGGTCGGCATGTTCGAGCACGTCGGCGCGAAGAACCACGTCGCATTCTTCGAGATGGCGCGGCGCAGCCTGAAGGAGGACGGCCTGTTCCTGCTGCACACCATAGGCAAGAACGTACGCCGCACACCCACCGACCCCTGGATCGACCGCTACATCTTTCCCAACGGCGACCTGCCCTCGCTCGGACAGGTCGTTGACGCATCGGAAGACTGCTTCATCGTCGAAGACGTGCACAACTTCGGTGCCGACTACGACCGCACGCTGATGGCCTGGCATGCGCGCTTCGAGGCGGCCTGGCCGCGCTTTGCCGAGCGCTATGGCGAACGCTTCCATCGCATGTGGCGCTACTACCTGCTCGCCTGCGCCGGCACCTTCCGCGCGCGCAGCAACCAGGTGTGGCAGATCGTGCTGTCGCCGACCGGGGTGGCGGGCGGCTACCGCCGGCCCGAATGACGATGTGGAGGGCAATGGGGCACCCCCTCGGCTGGAGTGCGTCCTTCAGTCGTGACCGGAGCGCGCCGGAAAGACGAAGGGCGCCCACGATGAGGCGCCCTTCGGCAGGTATTCTGAGGGTGGCGAGCCCGACCCCCGGCACTTGCAGGGAACGGCTGTGGCTGCTGCCTTCCGGCCCTGACCAGGTTCACCGCGCTGCAATGCGGGGAGACCCGCCACGGCCGGCATTGTAGCCGCGACGCCGCCGCGCTGCACAAGTAATTCCACACAGGACAATCCGTCGTCGCATCCGCTGCCGCCCGCTTCGCCGGTTATCCTTGCCTCCCGTGCACATCCGACGCCCAGATGGAGTTCCCATGTCCCACGCGCAACAACTCTTCCGCGAACGTTATGGCGACGACAACCTGCCCGCGCCGGGCGCCTGGTCGCCGATCATCGAGCACTTGCTCGCGCACAGCTCGGACCGCGCCTTCCTGCCCGATCCGGTCAGCGAGGATCAGCTCACCGCGATCATCGCCGCGGCGCAATCGGCTGCAAGCTCGTCCAATCTGCAGGCCTGGAGCGTGATCGCGGTGCGCGACCCGGCCACCCGTGCGTCACTCGCCGAATGCGCCGGCAGCCAGGCCCATGTGCGCGATGCACCGCTGCAACTCGTCTGGCTGGCCGACCTCGCGCGCCTGGAGCACATCGCGCATCAGGCCGGACGCCCGTCGGCCGCGCTCGACTACCTCGAAATGTTCGTCGTCGGCGTGATCGACGCTGCGCTGGCGGCCCAGAACGCCGTCGCCGCGGCGCAATCGCTGGGGCTGGGCACGGTATACATCGGGGGCATGCGCAACCGGCCGGAAGATGTCGCCGCCCTGCTCGACCTGCCGCCGAAGGTGGTGGCGGTGTTCGGAATGTGCGTCGGCACGCCCGACCCGGCGCGTCCGTCGGCGATCAAGCCACGTCCGCCGCAGTCGGTCGTGCTCCACCATGAGCGCTACACGCCGCTCGAGATGCAGGATGTCGGCATTGAAGCGTACAACCGCGCCATGGCGCGCTTCTACGAGGCGCAGCAGATGAACGTCCACGGCACATGGGCGGTGCATTCTGCCAAGCGCGTCGCCGGACCCGAAACACTTTCCGGTCGCGACCGCCTCGTCGAGGCGCTGCACAACCGCGGCTTCATCCTCAAGTGACGTCCCGGCGGGCGGACCGCGTCGACAGGCATCCGCCCGCGATGTGCTAATGATTCCAATTCATAAGCAAATCATTGAATACCGCTTCTTTGATCCAACACCGGCGATTAAAGTGACGACCCTGCCCGACGGTTCGGGCCCCCGCTTGCAGAGAACGCCATGCTGAAAAAAGTCGCTATCGCCGCTGCCATCGTCGCCGGCAGCCTCGTGACCGTCGTCCCCTCGGTCGCCCTTGCCAACACTCCCGCAGCTTCGATCGCCGCACCTGCGACACCGCTGATCACGCCGCAGGACCTGAAGGGCCTGGCCGGCCAGCCCGACGTGCGCATCCTCGACATCCGCGCCGACAAGGACTACGCCGCCGGCCACATCCCCGGCGCAATCAACACACCATACGCGCTGTATCGCGGCCCGCAGGACAACCCGGGCGCGCTGCAGTCCGAGGCAAGACTCACTGAAATCCTGCGCAAGGCCGGCGTCGACGCCGCCAGCCGCGTCGTCGTCGTGCATGCCGGCAGCGACCACACCGATTTCGGCGCCGCAGCCCGCGTCTACTGGACGCTGAAGGCGGGCGGCCTCACCCGCCTGTCGATCGCCGACGGCGGCACCGCGGCGTGGAAGGCCGCCGGCGGCGCCCTCGAGACGGCCGCGCCGAGCGTGACGCCGAGCCAGTTCAGCTTCCGCTACGACAAGGCCATGATCGCCACCAAGGACGAGATCGCCGCCGCGCTGCAGGCGGGCAAGGCGCCGGTGCTGCTCGACGCGCGCCCGGCGAGCTTCTTCAAGGGTGAGCAGCGCGCCGAGGCGTCCGCGCGCTATGGCACCCTGCCCGGCGCCCGCGCGCTCGACAACGCCGGCTTCTTCAACAAGGGCGACGTCACGCTCAAGCCCGCTGCCGAACTGCGCACCCTGGTGCAGCAGGCCGGCGTCGACAGCGCGCCGGCGGTGTCCTTCTGCAACACCGGCCATTGGGCGGCGACCAACTGGTTCGTGCTGTCCGAGATCGCCGGCAACAAGAACGTGAAGCTGTATCCGGAATCGGTTGTGGAGTGGAGCAAGACCGACCTGCCGATGGACAACCAGCCCTCGCGCATCACCGCCCTGCTGCAGGACGCCAAGCGTTCGCTGGCGAAGTAAGCGAACGGGGTTTCTCATGCGTTTCCTGATGCGCCTCCTGCTCGTCGCCGGAGGCCTCGGCGGCATTTTCGCCGTCACCCTGGCGGCGGGCCTGCGCCAGGGCCTGCTCGCCCTGCTGGGCATCGGCTTCGGGGCGGTGCTGCAGGGCGCCCGCTTCGGCTTCACCACCGGCTGGCGCGACTACATCGAACGCCGCGATCCGCAGGGGCTGTGGGCGCAGATGCTGCTGCTGGTGCTTGCCGCCGCGTTCACCCTGCCACTGATCGCCACCCATCCGGGCGAACTCGTCGGTGCCGTCGCGCCGCTGACGATCAGCCTGGTGCTGGGCGCCTTCCTGTTCGGCGCGGCGATGCAGCTCGCCGACGGCTGCGGCTCCGGCACCTTGTACAAGGCCGGCGGCGGTGCGCCGATCTCGTTCGCGGTGCTGCCCACCTTCGCCTTCGGCAGTTTTCTGGGCGCCTCGCACCAGCCGGCCTGGATCGGCCTCGGCGGCCTGCCGGCGGTGGACCTGCTGCGCTATGGCTGGCCGGTGGCGCTGGGCATCACCGTGGTCGGCTGCGGCCTGGTGTCGTGGTTGGCCGCGCGCGGCGCGCAACGTCACCGTGCGGCCGGCGGGCAGACGTCGAACGTCCCTGGCGGCACCGGCTGGTCGCGGCGCTGGTGGATCGGCGCCCTGCTGCTGGCGGCCTTGTACACCGCGCACCTGGTCGTGGCCGGCCAGCCTTGGGGCATCGTCTATGGCATCGGCCTGTGGGGCGCGAAGCTCGTTTCCTCTTTGGGCTGGAGCGCGGTCGGCGATCCGTTCTGGGGCGCGGATCCGCATGCGCTGCGACTGGCCGAGCCGGTGCTGTTCGACGTGACTTCGGTGACCAACTTCGGCCTGATCTATGGCGCACTGGCGGCCTCACGCTGGAATGGCCCGGCGGATTTCCGCACGCCGACGGCGAAGCGCCTGATCGCCGGCGCACTGGCCGGCCTGGTGATGGGCTACAGCGCGCGCATGGCCTTCGGCTGCAACGTCGGCGCCTTCCTCGGCGGCATCGCCTCCGCCAGCATGCACGGCTGGGTGTGGTTCGCGCTGGCTTTCGCCGGCTCGATGGTGGGCGTGCGCCTGCGCCAGCGCGTGAGCGCCTGATGGAGACCCGGACATGAACGGAAGACGACTCTTCAGCCTGATCTCCAACCTGTTCTGGGTGCTGGTGGTGGCGCTGATCGCGCTGGACACTGCCAGCAGCAAAGGCAGCCGTGTCGAACCACCGCCGATCGCACTCGGCAGCGGGCAGGCGGCGAGTGGGGGGCATTGCTCAGGGCGGTGATGTGGTCTTGGAGTTCTTGGGCGATGGCTCAGCGCCTTGCCTTTTCCTGCCGGGGAGTTCATCGCGAGGTCCCCGGCAGGAGCCGCACCGGGCATTCCTTCCGCAGCCTGCGGAACTCGCCGTCGCTGCGCTCGGCTCAGACAGTCCTCGGCTGCTCCAGGAACGCCCGGCACGGCTCCTGCCTGCCCTATTGCCCTAACCGAAGATGTGAAGAAACCTCGTTTCAGGCGAGTTCTCCCACACCGCGCAGGCGGTCACCCTCTCGGAGCATGCACGACGCGAGGTCCTGTCCGTGCTGGGTGTTCGTGGAGAGGGCGAGGA